>NZ_JAKDLJ010000366.1 GCF_030452865.1 Pseudorhodobacter sp. | reverse complement strand
CATGATCCCGCGCTGATCGCCGATGCGCCCCATCTGCAGGATCACGTCGATCGAGGTTTGCAGGTATCGGATGACCTCGCCGAAACTGAGCTTGGTGCCTTGGGCCATCACCAGAAGCGCCAGCCGGTCCATGGCCTTGCGGGCCGAATGGGCGTGCAGCGTGGTGAACGAACCCGAATGACCGGTGTTGATCGCGTCCAGAAACGTCGCCGCCTCAGCACCGCGCAATTCTCCAAGGATAATCCGGTCGGGTCGCAAGCGCAGTGTGGCCTGCAAGAGCTTGTCGGCCGAGCGGGGCGAACCCTCATCACGCTGTGCGATGAGACTGACGCTATTGGGCTGACCGGGCAGAAGCTCAAGGGAATCCTCGATCGTGACGATCCGCTCGTCGGAGGCGACCATTTCCAAGAGCTTGCGGCCCAGTTCTGTCTTGCCAGTCGACGTGCCGCCGGAGACGATCACATTCAGCCGCTCGGACACGAGCTTGCCAAGGAAGGCCTCGACATCCGCCCCTTCCGATCCAGCGCGGATCTCTGCCACCATCGCGCGGCGCTCCTCTTCCAGGGAGTTTTCCTGTCCTCTCAGGAAGCTGAAGGATTTGGCCGTCCGCTTCACGTCCCCCTGCCGGGAGCGAAACACCCGGATGCCAATCACCGTGCCGCCAGAGACAGCGGGGGTGCCCACTACCTGACAGCGCAGCATCAGATCCCGATACCGCACCGCTGCCGAGACCAGAGGCGCAGTTTCCGTGAAAGTGTTCGAGGTCGAATTGGCAATCTGGGAGGCCAAGTCGCGCACCGCCCTGGCGGGCAGGGCGGCAAGGCCGCTTGGGGTCATGTGGATTTGCCCCGAGCGCTCCAGCCAGATCGATCCATCGGCATTGATCGCCAGTTCCATGACGGCCGGATTGGACAAAGCGGCGTCGAGCTGTCCGAGATAAGTGTCGAGATAGCTCATCAGTAAAACGCCAGATCCGCATCGACGCGGATCATCACGACCGCGCCTTGGTTGACGCTGATCGTCGGAGGGATGCTGAGATAGTCGGCCATCACCGTATTAACCGCCTCGCCGAGATCGGTGCCGACGTTTTCGGCGGTGTCGGAGGCCACTTCATTGGCCGCGTATTTGTCGGCGGCCAGCGTTGGGACGGCACCGATCAAGGAAATCAGAGCGGCGGTGCCAAACCGCTGGAGGAAGTGGTTTCGCACGGTTCCGGGCAGACCCGAGCGCCCGATGCGGTCTGTGCCATAGGCTGCAAGACTGACGGATTGACCATCGGTTGTGACCAGCCGGTCCCAGGCGATCAGCACACGCCGCTGACCGGCATCGACCTCGGAATCGTAGCGCCCGAAGAGCCGCGAGCCGCGCGGGATCAGCACGCGGGACATATCAAACGACCAGACATCATGGCTGACAATGGCTGAGACATTGCCCGCCAGATCGGTGCTGATCGCGGTCTCAAGAGCTGCTTCGATCAAGGTGCCTTGCATCACGGTATGCGCAGGATCGGCAATGACCTCTGCCTGCCGGACCTCGGCCGCCTTGGCCCCAGCCCTGCGAAACACATCATCTCCTGTGGCCGTCTGTCCCGGCGCACCCGGGGCAGGGGCCGCAATGCCAGCCTCGCCGCCCATGTCCATGCTGGAGCGCAGGGCCACCATGTCGGAGTGGATCTGCGCCTCGTTCAGCATCTCGGCCGCTTGCCTGCGCCGAGCCAGTTCTTCTTCCCGAGCGCGCGCCGCCTCAGCCTCGGAATCGCCATCGATCAGCGCCTTTGTCTCGAGCTCGGTCTGCAGCCGGATGTTTTCACGCTCAAGATCGGAGAGAGCTGCCGCCCGGGCCTTTGCATCGGCATCAAGGGCAGCAACCTGCGCCTTCAGGTCTGCCAATGCGGCCTCATCGGTGACGGTCACCGGATTGGCCATCAGATCGGCGATCTGGGCGTTCAGCGCTTCGATCTCGGCCTTCAGCCGTTCTGCCTCAGATGTGTCTGGTGCTGCAGGGACGATCTGCGGCTTTGGCCGCGAGACGCTGAAGCCGTCGGTTCCCGTACCGTCGCCTTGAAAGTCGCTGACCGAGGCCGTCTCAATGGCGGGTGTCGGGACGGGGGCATCGGGTGCGGCCAGAACCAGCCAGGCCCCGACGCCGACACCGGCGACGGCCGTCACGGCGGAAAGCGCATAGGGATTGATACCTCGGCGGCGCTTTGGAGCCTCGGAAGGTTTCATGCGCTCCATGCGGGCGGTGAGCTTTTCGGCCTGGGTGTCGTCACTCATTGGCTCACCCCCGGCTCGGCTGTGACGCAGACGTATTCTTCGCCATATCGCAGCACCCAACGCTCAGAGCGGGTGCTGACCGTAATTGTTGTGCCCCGGACAGAGGAATTGACCGAGTATTCCTGACCCTTGGCATCGGCCCGGAAGATCGTTGGCATCGGCGCGCCGGGCGGGATGATAAAGGTGGTCTTGCGCCCGTCATCCGAGATCGAGACCGGTGCAAAACTGGGCAGGGCACGGCCCTTTTTCATGATCTTGTAGGTCATGGGCAAAGAGGCGGGGATCTCGCTGCCGGTGGTGGCGGCACGCGTGCTGCCCGGCACAGTAAACTTCACCGAATAGTTCGGTTCTCCACGGCCACCTTCCGTGATTTGCAGAAAGTAGATGTTGCGCTGCGTCTCGACCGTCAGGTTGGTCGTGGCCCCTGCGACGACGGGTTTGATGATGAAAAGGTTGGCGCGCTCCAGCTTGTCGATCTTGAAGCTTTCGAGATCGCCGATGGCGATGGACTGGATTTTCTCACCTTCACCAAGCTCAACGAGGGTCACATTCCTGAGGCGCGTGTTTATCCGGTAAACCTGCCCCTCCTGATAGGTGGCATAGGTCACACGGGCATCATGACTGCCGGGTTTGGGCGCAGTTTCGGACAAGGCGGGCAGGGCGGTGATCGAGATCAGAAGCCCTAGCGCAGGAAGGGTCAGGGGATGGGTCATGTCATTCCTCCGTAGGGGCCAAGGTTTCTGCGGTGATGCGGTAGTCCGTCACCAAAAACCCGGTGGGGTTCTGCCAAACGAGATCGAGCGCGGTCTGTTTGGAGGGCTCGAAGCGATAGGTGACGGTCGCGGTGAACTTGCCGATCCTGTCAGGCACGCCTTCGCCATCGGAGACCCAGGTCTTGGTGAAGCGCACTTGCGCGGTGGTATCCGTCACCGGGGTGATCGACAGAACATCGATGACCACTTTGGAATTCTGGCCGTAAAGCTTGGGCGGATAGTTGGCGTTACCTTCCGTCCAAAGGCTCACGAGGCCTTGGCGGGCATTGCCTTCGGACCAGGTGTAGGCGCGCAGAATGCGGGACTCATTGTCGTGCTGGTCATAGGTTTCTCGGTCGGTGACATAGGCAAAGAGCAGGCTTTGCCGGATGGCCTCGGCCTGTTCGATCCCGGCCTTTTCTACCGCGACCACGCGTTCGGCGACGCCAGTGTCCTTGTCGACGATGGCGAGGAAGGCCTCGGTCTGCTTCAAGGGGAGCATTGTGACGACAGCAATCATGCCCATGAGACCGATGGCCAGACCGCC
>NZ_JAKDLJ010000040.1 GCF_030452865.1 Pseudorhodobacter sp. | reverse complement strand
CGACCTATCTGGAGCGTCACGACTGCATCAGTCTGCTGGACCGCCCGATTTCCGAACCCGACGCGGCGGGCGATTCCATCCGCTGGCCTGTGATCGACCCGGACCGCAATGTGCGCGGCTTTCAATCCGTGCTGATCGACCTTGGTGCGCGGCTTGGTCTGCCGGGGTTTGTGACGCCAGACGGTGCGCCGCTGTACAAAGACTACGCCGATTACATCATCAACCACCAACGCCGCCCCGGCATTGGCCCGCTCATGGGCTTTCGCGGTGATGGAACCGAGGAAGGCCGTGGCGCGCCGAACCCCGACCAGTTGCAACGCTACATCGACAACGGTGCGTTTTATCAGGCGCATGTGCCGGAGGGCGCTGACTTCTACAAACCGTGGAACAAGGCCTATCAGGATTGGGCGGTAAAAATCGGTCTTTACGATGCACCGCAACCCTACCTGTTCTCGATCTACTCCGAACCTCTGCGCAAATTTCAACTCGCCGCCGAAGGCCACGGGATGCGCCAACCGCCCGAAGCCCTGCGCGCGCGCGTAAAGCAGACAATGGACCCGCTGCCCATCTGGTACGCGCCTTACGGCGATGATGTGGAGGGGTTCCCGATCCATGCCCTGACTCAGCGCCCGATGGCGATGTATCATTCATGGGGCAGTCAGAATTCATGGCTGCGCCAAATTCACGGGCATAACCCCTTGTATGTGCCAACGAAAATCTGGAAAGCGAACGGGTTCAAGGACGGCGATTGGGCGCGGGTCACGTCGCCCAACGGCGAAATCACCGTTCCCGTTGCCCATATGGCCGCGCTGAATGAAAACACGGTTTGGACATGGAACGCCATAGGCAAACGCAAAGGCACTTGGGGGCTGGACCCGGACGCGCCCGAGGCGACTAAGGGTTTCCTGCTCAACCATCTCATTTCCGAACTGCTGCCCGAAAAAAGCGACGGGATGCGGTGGAGCAATTCCGACCCGGTGACAGGCCAAGCCGCGTGGTTCGATCTGCGCGTGAAAGTGGAGAAAGTAGCGGCACCGGATCAGGCGCAACCGCAATTCCCGCTGATGGATATGAAAGGCGTTGAAGTATGACCTGCCTGCCCGGACATACCGAAAAGAAGCTCGGCCTTGCGATTGATCTGGATACTTGCGTTGGCTGCCACGCCTGCGTGACGGCTTGCAAGGGCTGGAACGATCAGGGATATGGAGTGCCTTTGTCGGATCAAGATCCTTACGGCGCAGACCCGTCTGGCACTTTCCTCAACCGGGTGCATTCGTATCAGGTGCAACCGCCCGAAGGTACGGCGCAGGTGATCAACTTCCCTCGCTCCTGCCTGCATTGTGAGGATGCGCCTTGCGTCACGGTTTGCCCGACGGGGGCGAGCTACAAGCGGGTCGAGGATGGCATCGTTCTGGTCAACGAATCCGACTGCATCGGTTGTGGGCTGTGCGCCTGGGCCTGCCCATATGGCGCGCGGGAGATGGATGCGGATGCCGGCGTGATGAAGAAATGCACGCTCTGTGTTGACCGGATCTACAACGAAAACCTGCCCGAGGAAGACCGCGAACCCGCCTGCGTGCGCACCTGTCCGACCGGCGCGCGGCATTTTGGCGATTTCAACGACCCTGACAGCAAGGTTTCCCAACTGACCGCCGCGCGGGGTGGCTTTGACCTGATGCCGGAAATGGGCACCAAGCCGACCAATAAATATCTGCCGCCGCGTCCCAAGGACAAACGGCATGAGGCATCGCTGCTGGCCCCGCTGCTGGATATTCAAGCGACAGGGTTCGCCGGCTGGCTTGACCGCGTTTTGGGGAAAATCTGATGCATCCGGCACCTTCTGTCATCATATTCTCGGTTCTCTCCGGCCTTGGCTTTGGCTTCATGGCCTATCTGGCCTTGGGATTTTTGCCGCTCGTCGGGACATGGGCGTTCATTGCTTGGGCGATTGGCTACGCGCTTGCTGTGGGAGGTTTGGTCGCTTCTACTGCGCATCTTGGCAACCCGCAGCGCGCGCTCAAGGCTTTCACGCAATGGCGCTCAAGCTGGCTATCACGCGAAGGTTGGGCCGCTGTTTTGGCGCTGTTTGCACTGGCCCCGGTTGCGCTGGGTGACTGGATGGGCTTTGGCATTCCCTTCGTCTGGCGCGGATTGGCGGCAGCGATGGCGTTGGTGACGGTGGTTTGCACGGCAATGATTTACACCCAGATCAAGGCGGTCCCGCGCTGGCACCACTGGCTGACGCCGGTGATGTTCATGGCATTTTCCGTGGCGGGTGGCGCGCTTTTGGCGATGCAGGCAACGCTGGCCTTCGTGCTGCTGTTGGCTTTGGCGGTGGTGATGATGGCGCTGTTTTTCATCGGGGATCGCGAATTTGCCCGCGCGGGCGCGAGCATGGAAACCGCGACCGGGCTGGGGCGGATCGGTGAAGTCGCGGTGTTTGAACAGCCCCACACTGGCGACAACTATCTGCTGCGGGAAATGATCTTTGTCGTCGGCCGCAAACATGCACAAAAACTGCGGGTGATTGCTGTACTCTTTGCCGCTGTGTTGCCTGCGCTGATGGCAGCAGTGGGAGGGGTGGCGCTCATGTTGGCGGCGGTTCTGGTGCATCTGACTGGCGCTTTTGTCGCGCGCTGGTTGTTCTTTGCGCAGGCCGAGCATGTTGTGGGCCTCTATTACGGCAAACGTTGACTTGCTCTGGATCAAGGCGGGCAAGGCGAACACATGCTAACCCTAGCATGTAACGTCCCTCCGGGAGGCCTAAATGACTCGCCTGACGCTGATCCTGTTTTCGGTAATTTCCACCTCCTTGATGGGGGCTTTCATCGTTGCGGTCCTTGTGACCGGGTATGACACCATGATGCCGATTATCTGGGCTGCGGTTGTGGGTTTTGTGCTGGCCATGCCCGCGAGTTGGTTGGTCGCCAAACAGATCACCGAATAGTGCGACGGAAGATCAGACGCACACCGTAGAACGGCAAGATTTACCGCGGAGGTTTCCATGCGTCCTTATTCCAAAAGCCAGGTTATCCTGCATTGGGTTGTGGCCCTGTTGGTCGCGGCACAAATCCTGTTCCACGATTCGATTAAAGAAGCGTGGCACGCCTTTCGCAAAGGGCAGGTCGTGGCGTTTGACCCGCTGGTTGCGGCGCATGTCTTTGGCGGCATTGCAATTTTGCTGTTGGTTCTATGGCGCATCGCGATCCGCACGCGGCAAGGGACCGTGGCTCCGGTCGCAGGGACCAGCCCGCGCATGGCGCAATTGACGCATCTGGGACATCTGGCGCTCTATGCTGCTCTGGCGCTTGCTGCCTTGTCCGGTCTTGCGACTTGGTTCGGAGGGGTGGCGATTGCGGCGGAAGTTCACGAGTGGATGGAGCCTGCAATCCTGATCCTTGTGGGCGGGCATACCGCAGCAGCACTTTATCATCAGTTCTGGCTGAAAGACGGATTGCTGCGCCGCATGTCCCTGGGCGGCTAAATCCTTTTCAGCGGGTCAAAAACACCCGCAGCGCCGCTTCAAACTCCTTCGGTTTTTCAGCATGCAGCCAATGGCCCGCGCCGGGTAGTTTGGCAAACCGTGCCGCCGGAAACAGCGTACGAATCGTCTCGCGGTATTCGGGTTTGACATAGTGGCTTTCGGCGCCTGCCAGAAACAGGGTTGGCCCCGCAAACTGCCCTTTGGTGCCGGGCCAGCCGACGATTTTTGGCATCTCTGCCTCCAGCACGTCCAGATTAAGCCGCCAGCGCGGCGGGGTGGCCTTAAGGTCTAGCGATTGCAGAAAAAACGCCCGCAATGCCGGATCATCCATCTGTTGCGCCAAGCGTCGATCCGCTTCGGACCGTGCGGCAATGCCTGACAGATCAAGACTGCGCATTGCGGCGATATGGTGGCTCTGATCGTGGGCATAAGCAACGGGTGCGATATCGGCAACGACCAACCGATCCACCAAAACCCCATGCGTCAGCGCCAGTTGCATCGCGGCCTTGCCACCCATCGAATGGCCGACCACATCCATCCGCCCGCCATGCGCCGCAATCACCTCTGCCAGATCGCCCGCCATATCGGCATAGGATTGGCTTTCCGCCCTCGGGCTGCTGCCATGGTTGCGCATATCCACCGCAACCACCTGCCGATCCGCCGCCATCCGCCGTGCGATCACGCCCCAGTTGCGGGCAGACCCGAAAAGCCCGTGCACGATCAGCAGCGGTGGCAGGCCGGACGGCGTTTGCGGGCTTTCGGAAATCATGTTCAGCATGGCTTAGCCATAGCGCAAGCCACCATTCTATGCCAGAGCAGTTGAATGGGCAGAATGCGGCGGATAAACTGCCGCGACACAATCGGGATTGCAGTGCATGGGCGTGGTTTCAATTCAGCAAATGGCGGATAGGGTCTCCTCCCTGTTGACCGAAAGGATGCAGGTCAAGGGCCGCGATCTCGGCGAGAAAGTCAAACGAGCCGCTCGGCGATTGCCCCGCAGGGTGCGGGTGGCAGCGGAAGGTCTGGCGTTGGCGGCGGAGCAGTCGCAGCACCCCAAACTCCTGTTGCAGATCAATGAGGAAACCGTCGCCGAAAACTACGACATCTGCGTCAAGCACCTGTCGACCCTAAACAAAGGGCACAAGATGCGCGGCGTGCTTTTGGGGCTGTCGACCTCGATCCTGTTCAGCCTCGTTGCGGTGGTGGCGCTGGTTCTGTGCGTGTTGATCTGGCGCGGGTTTCTTTGACCATTTGCAGCGGCGCGCGCGACAACGCCGAACGGCTGACCAGTGTGACCGTCACGAAGGCAACATAAAGCAACAGATACCATGAGCCGAGCTTGGCAAAGCTGACCGTCTGCCCCTGCAATTGCCCGGAATAAAGCCAGGTTCCAGTCGCCGTGCCGACATTCTCCGCCACCCAAAGTGCAAGGCTGGATAGAAATGCCGCCAGCGGCAGCGGCATCCAGCGCGACCGTTCGGTATTAACGAACCATACGCGGGTGCGGGCATACAGAATCAGCGTTGCAGCAAACAGAACCAGTCGGATATCGGGCAAGAAGTGATGCGCAAAGAAATTGACATATATCGCCACAGCCAGCATCACCGTGGTCCAGAACGGCGGGTAAGGCGCGAATTGCATTGAGAAGATGCGGATCACGCGGGCCATATAGCTGCCTACGCTCGCATACATGAAGCCCGAAAACAGCGGCACACCCAGCAGCTTGAAAAACCCCGGCTCCGGATAGGCCCATGATCCGGCATGAACCTTGAACCATTCCATCGCAGTGCCGGTCAGATGGAACAGCAAGATCACCCGCGCCTCCTCCCATGTTTCCAGCTTGAACCGCAGGAACAGCGCTTGGGTCGCAATGGCGAACAGGAACAGAAAATCATAGCGTTGCAGCGCCCATTCCGGATTCCACAGGTATTTCGTCGCGACGATCATCACCAGCAGCAAGCCGCCAAACAAACAGGCCCAGGCCTGTTTGAAAACAAACATCACAAATTCGCCAAACACCCCCGGCAGACGCGCGCGGACGGCATCGCCAAGGCGGCGTTCGATGGTCAGGTTATGTTCGTGCAAATGGCGCATGGGGTGGGGATACTGATGTGCCATTGGCTTGGCAATAGGCTGGTTTGGAAGAGCCTTTCGGCGAGCTACGGAACATGGCACTTCGCTGCCAAAGAAGCTGTTTCCACTCGTTATCACCTTTAGAAGGCGGAGACTTGGGGTGAAGGTTCGGCGATGTTTCGATGATATGCAGCAGCGTCCACGCAAGGCCGAAGCAATCCTCTTTGCCAAAGCTGGGCATCAGGGCTTCGGCTTCGACATCTGAAACCGGGGTGGGAATAGCATGAATTGCGGTGGCAAAAGGCTCAATATCCGCATCTGTGTCGTAGTCTGGCAAATGTCCCAATGCGACAAATTCGCGGATTTCGCGACGCATGACGGCCCCCGCACGAATAAAATTTGATGCCGCTTTTATTCATCTTGTAGTGGAAAATGGCGCGGCGTTGCCACCGCGCCCCTCTTGGTTAAAGCCCCGGATATATCGGAAAACGTTTGCACAACGCTTCCACCTTGGTCTTCACCGCTGCCTCGACCGCGCCGTTGCCGTCATCTCCATACGCGGCCAGACCATCTACGACTTCAACAATCCAGTCGCCGATCTGCCGGAACTCGGCTTCGCCAAAGCCGCGCGTGGTGCCTGCGGGGGTTCCAAGACGAATGCCGGAAGTGATCGTCGGCTTTTCGGTGTCAAACGGGATGCCGTTCTTGTTGCAGGTGATATGCGCGCGGCCAAGGGCCTTTTCGGTGGCGTTGCCCTTCACGCCTTTCGGGCGCAGATCGACCAGCATCAAATGCGTGTCGGTGCCGTTCGTGACAGTGCCAAGCCCGCCTTTCATCAACTGATCGGCCAGTGCCTGCGCGTTCTTGATGACCTGACCCTGATAGGTCTTGAAATCGGGGCGCAATGCCTCACCAAACGCCACGGCTTTGGCGGCGATCACATGCATCAAGGGGCCGCCTTGGATGCCGGGGAAAATGGCGGAATTGACCTTTTTCGAAATCGCTTCGTCATTGGTCAGGATCATGCCGCCGCGCGGGCCGCGCAGGGTTTTATGCGTCGTCGTTGTCGCAACATGGGCATGCGGGAACGGGCTGGGGTAATGACCCGACGCCACCATCCCCGCGAAATGCGCCATATCGACCAGGAAATACGCGCCGACCTTATCGGCAATCGCCCGGAAGCGCGCAAAATCAAGAATGCGCGGAATGGCGGAGCCACCCGCGATGATCAACGCCGGTTTATGCTCCAGCGCGAGGCGCTCAATCTGGTCGTAATCGGGCAATAGCGTGTCTTTGACCACGCCGTATTGCACCGAATTGAACCATTTGCCCGACTGGTTCGGGGCCGCGCCATGGGTCAAATGCCCGCCTGCATCCAGCGACATACCCAGAATGGTATCGCCGGGCTTGATCAAGGCCTGAAACACGCCTTGGTTGGCTTGGGAGCCGGAATTGGGCTGCACATTGGCGAAATCACAGCCGAACAACTGTTTGGCGCGGTCAATCGCCAGATTTTCGGCAATATCAACATATTGGCACCCGCCATAATAGCGCCGTCCCGGATAGCCTTCGGCATATTTGTTGGTCAGGACCGAACCCTGCGCCTGCATAACCGCGCGTGAGACGATGTTTTCCGACGCGATCAACTCGATCTCATCGCGCTGGCGGCCCAACTCGGCGGTGATGGCGGCGAAAACTTCGGCATCGCGGCTGCCGAGGTCTTCGGTGAAGAAACCTGTGTCGCGGTGGGCGGTGTCTGTGGCGGCGTTCATATGCGTCTCCTGATCAGATCGGGGGCCAAAGGTTGGCGCTTGTGTAGTGCAGCTTGCCCGAATGCGGAAGGCAGGAATTCGCCGTGATGCCGTGAATGCGCGACATTGCGGTTTCCAACCGGTGGGCTACCGACGCAAAAACCGGGAATCACCGCTCAAATTGAGGCTTGGGCCCGGCTTGGGGTTGAGTTTGGCTTTCCACAGCGCCAAGACTTGGGGTCAAGGCCGTGCCGTGCCGCGCGCCGAAGGTCGGGGGATGTCGTGGTCAAAATTTCTTTCATGGCCAGCAGGGCAGAGGCCGCGCAAAGCGCGCTGATCAACCTGTCGGCGCGCTATGGCAATTGCCCGGCGGACAAAGCCCGCCATATCGTTGCCCTGGGCGGGGATGGCTTCATGCTGCAAACGCTGCACCAGACCCAAAGCCTCGACGTTCCCGTCTATGGCATGAACTGCGGCACCATCGGCTTTCTGATGAACGCCTATAGCGTTGATGACCTGCCGCGCCGATTGGAGGAGGCGGGGGAGGAGGTGTTGAACCCCTTGGCCCTGCGGGCGGAACGCGTGGACGGCACGGTTACGCTGGGGCTTGCGATCAACGAGGTCAGCCTGCTGCGCGCCGGGCCGCAAGCGGCAAAGCTGCGGATTTCAGTGGATGGCCGGGTACGGATGGAGGAATTGGTCTGCGACGGCGCACTTGTTGCCACGCCTGCCGGGTCGACTGCCTATAACTATTCCGCGCATGGCCCGATCCTGCCCATCGGTTCAGATGTGCTGGCGCTGACGGCGATTGCGGCATTCCGGCCCAGGCGTTGGCGCGGCGCGCTGTTGCCGAAGGCGGCGTTGGTGCGGCTGGATGTGCTGGAACCGGACAAGCGCCCGGTCCGCGCCGATGCCGACAGCATGTCGGTCCCCGACGTGCTGGCGGTCGAGATCCGCACCGAACCCGCGATCCGCCACCGCATCCTGTTCGATGAGGGCCACGGGCTGGAAGAACGGCTGATCCGGGAGCAATTCGTTTGACCGCAGGCGGCGATTTTCAGCCGGAAAATCGCCGCGAGAGAAATCAGGGGGCATTCTGCCCCCTCGGTGCTTCGCACCTCACCCCTGGAAGGTATTTTCGCCAAGATGAAGCTGGGGTCGGTTTGGTGGCCGTGCAAATTGCCGACTTCGGGGCTTTTATCAACCGTGCGGGAGTTTCGCCCAGTTTTCGAGTTTTCGATACAGTGTGGACGGGGAAAGTTCGAGGCTGCGCGCTGCGCGCGGGACGGATCCGCCGTGCAATTCGATGGTTGCCTCGATGATCCGACGCTCCGCTTCTGCCAGAGGGAGACCGAGAAGCCCGTCAAGTGAGGCGTTGCCCGCCGTCTGTGTCGGTGCTTCGGGACTGGCCTGTGGGTCGGCGTGAAACAGAATATCGTCGGGCAGCATGTGACGCATCACAGCATCACCGTCATAAAGCACGGCGACATTGCGGATGACGTTGAGCAATTGGCGCACATTTCCGGGCCAGCGCAGGTCGCGGAACAGAGTTTGGACATCACTGGACAGGCTGGAGAATTGGCGGTTTTCTTCCTGCGCGAAACGCAGCAATGCGGCTTCGGCGATCTCGATCACGTCATCGCCACGGTCGCGCAGCGGCGGCATATGGATCGGCACGACAAAAAGCCGATAATACAGGTCTTCGCGGAACTGGCCACGCCTCACCGCCTCTGCCGGATCGCGATTGGTGGCGCAGACGATGCGGACATTGACCTTGCGCGGGCGGGTCGCCCCGACCGGTTGCACCGTGGAGGTTTGCAAAAACCGCAGCAACTTGGTTTGCAGCGCTGGCAGCATTTCGCAGATTTCATCCAGAAACAATGTGCCGCCATCGGCAGCGGCGGCGGCCCCGATCTTGTCGGAAATCGCCCCGGTGAAAGAGCCTTTGATATGGCCGAACACCTCGGATTCCAGCAATTCCGCCGGGATCGCGCCGCAATTGAGGGCGATGAACGGCCCTGCATGGCGCGGGGATTTCTGATGCACGGCGAGCGCGCAAAGTTCCTTGCCGGTGCCGCTTTCGCCGGTGATGAACACAGTGGCCATGCTTTGTGCGACCGAGGCAATCTTGCCGTGAACACGGGCCATGGTTTCTGAAGATCCGATGAATGCCCCTTCGGGCAGGCTGGCGGGTAGACGCGCGACACTGGCGGAAGGCGCGCGCGCACCATCGCGCAGGGCGTTTTCGATCGAGCTGAGAAACCGCTGTTCGTCAAACGGCTTGACCAGAAACTCATGCGCCCCGGCGCGCATCGCCTCCACCGCCTTGTTGATGGAGCCATTGGCGGTGATCACGATAACGCAGGTTTCCGGGTGGCGTGTCAGCATGTCCTGCATCAACTCCAGCCCGTCTCGATCCGGCAGAGTCAGGTCCAGCAGCACGATCCGGGGTGGGGCGCTGCAAAACAGCGACAATCCTTCGGCGGCGCTGGCGGCGCAGGTCACGCGATGGCCCGCATTGATCAGCGTGCTGCGATAGACCATCTGCAATGACAGGGTGTCCTCGATCAGCAGAATGGCGGGTGGCGACGCCCCTTGGGACTTTTTGCCTTGCGCGGCGCTGGATTGATCTTTCATCTCGCCGCCTTTCGTTCGGTTGCGATCTCGGTGATAAATGCGATCAGGCGGTCCAGCCCGGCAAACAACGCCGCGGCAAGGGCGGCACTTTCGACCGGCATCTCCGCCAACGTGGCAAGATTGACGCCGCGGGCGTTCCGCTCCAGTTCCGCGGCACCTGCCGTACCTGCCAGCGCGATGAGCACATGCGAGGCATGGGCTTGGGCACGCCAATCGGTTCGGGCGATGCCCTGGCGCAGATCCTGCCGCACCTGCGCCAGGTCGGTCAGGAACCTCTGTGCCAGTTCGTCTGCGAGATCGGGTCCGGCCATGCGCAATAAGTCGCGAAAAACGTTACCGTCAAACCCGAATTCCTGTGGCAGCGGCGGGGCTGCCGTCGCATCTGCACTGCGGCAAGCGATGGCCGGATCACCGGGCTTTGGCGTGCGGAAACGCTGGTCGAACTCTCTCATGGCCCGGCGAGCCTTCGGGGCGTTGACAGTGGCGGGCGCACTTGGCAGAGGGGCGTGGTTTGCATGGCGGTCACAGGTTACGCTCCATGAGGATAAAGTCCAGCGCCGAAACCTCGCGTGACGCATTGCAGCATGAAAAAAGTTAGCAAAACAGTGGCTTTACTGCCACTGCGCTCTGCGCTTTCAGCCTCCCTATCTGCTCTCTCGAACGGCGGGGCAGATCAGACTTTTGCCAGACCAATGCCGCACAGAGCCGTGCGGATTTCATCCAGCACCGCCGCGTCCTCGATGGTAGCGGGGGTGTTGAACGGTTCGCTGTCGGCGATTTTGGCCATTGTGGCCCGCAGGATCTTGCCTGATCGGGTTTTCGGCAGGCGCTCCACCACGCAGGCGCGTTTGAAATCAGCGACGGGGCCGATCTTGTCACGGACCAAAGCGATACATTCGCGGACGACCTCTGCCTCATCGCGGGCAGAATTGCTGTTCAGACACAGAAAGCCCAGCGGCGACTGGCCTTTCAGCGCATCGGCAACGCCGATCACGGCGCATTCGGCAACATCCGGGTGATTGGCCAGAACCTCCTCCATCGCGCCGGTCGACAGGCGGTGACCGGCGACGTTGATCACGTCATCGGTGCGCGCCATGATGTAGAGATAGCCGTCCTCATCAACATAGCCCGCGTCGCCGGTTTCATAGTAACCGGGGAAGGTGCTGAGATAGGATTTGCGGAACCGATCCTCGGCGTTCCACAGCGTCGGTAATGTGCCGGGGGGCAGCGGCAGTTTGATCGCGATGGCGCCAAGCGTGCCGGGGGCGACGGCGTGACCGCCTTCGTCCAACACCTGCACGTCATAACCCGGCATCGCGACGGAGGGCGAGCCGATCTTGACCGGCAGCAGTTCAACCCCCAGCGGGTTTGCCGCAATCGCCCAACCGGTTTCGGTTTGCCACCAATGGTCGATTACCGGCAGGTTCAGCGCCGCTTTGGCCCATTTTATCGTGTCGGGATCGGCACGCTCCCCCGCCAGAAACAACGCCTGCAAGGAACTGAGATCATAGCGCGCCGCCAGCTTCGCCTCTGGATCAACCCGCTTGATGGCGCGAAGGGCTGTGGGCGCAGTGAAGAAACTCTTGACCCGATGTTCGGAGATTACCCGCCAATAGGTGCCGGCATCCGGGGTGCCGACCGGCTTGCCCTCAAACACAACGGTGGTGCAACCGGCAATCAGCGGTCCGTAGCAGATATAGGAATGGCCGACGACCCAGCCGACATCCGACGCCGCCCAGTATACATCGCCAATGCCGACATTATAGACGTTGCGCATCGACCAGTTCAGCGCGACCAGATGCCCCGCCGTCGCCCGCACGACACCTTTCGGTGCGCCGGTGGTGCCGGAGGTGTAAAGGATATAGGCAGGGTGGTTGCCTGCGACCGGGACACAATCGGCAGGTGCGGTGCCGTTTTGGAAGTCGTGCCAGTCGAGATCACGGCCCGTGACCATCTCTGCGCGCTGTTGCGGGCGCTGGAAAATCACGCAGAATTCCGGCTTGTGGCTGGCAAGTTCAATCGCGCCATCGACCAGGGGTTTGTATTGGATGACGCGCGCAGGCTCCACCCCACAGGAGGCGGCGATGATGGCGCGGGGTTTGCAATCGTCGATCCGCACCGCCAGTTCCCGCGCGGCAAAACCGCCGAAAACCACGGAATGAATAGCGCCCAAACGTGCGCAGGCCAGCATGGCCACCAGAGCCTCCGGCACCATCGGCATGTAGATCAACACCCGGTCACCGGTTTCAACCCCTTTGGCGCGCAACGCGCCGGCAAGGTTGGCAACGCGGTTTTGCAGATCGGCGTAGGTGATCTTTTGCTGACTTTGGGTGACCGGGCTGTCATGGATGATGGCGATCTGATCGCCGCGCCCTGCCTTCACATGGCGGTCGACGGCGTTCCAGCAAGCGTTGACTTGCCCATCGGTGTACCACTCGTAGAACGGCGCTCGGTTGTCATTCAGCGCCCGGCTTGGCGGCTTGTCCCAGTCAATCGCTTGTGCTGCATTCATCCAGAATGCCTCCGGATCCGATTTCCAACTGGCGTAGAGCGTTGCGTATGACATCTGAAGCCTCCCTGCATCTGCATGTTGATACCCTTGCGCGAGTGTGTCTTGCAAGATTTTTGGGTCACGATTGCGCGGCGGGTGCAGGGGCGGGTTCACCTGAGAATGGCGGTGCGAAATTGGTCTCACCCGCCCTGAATCGCCCCCGAGCTTGCGAAGTATAACATCGCCTAATGAGGGGACAATTTGCGTCAATGTCGTCGGACTTCAAAAGACCAACTTGGCAAATTAAAATATCATTTATAATCAAATTATTACGTTTGATTTCGACATCGTGAAAACAAACTCACCGGCACCCAGAAACCAACTTCCGACACTTCTAAGCCCACTTACTTTATTTCGTTATCGACGTAACTACGAAAAAGGCCGCCCTACTAAGGCCACCTCCACAACAATATTTCACGGTAGTAAGTTGGGCTATTTCCGCTTGGCCCGTCTCCGGGGTTTCTTCCGGTCTTCGATCAAGCGATCCATTGCCCGGGTGGTGTCGATGCCCCGCCAATGTTGGGAGATGAACGGATTGAGGTCATCTGCACAATGCCTCCTGCCAAAATAGGTCGCAGCAAAATGGTCGAGATTTATCACCGTATCCAACTCCGACTTTGCCTCGCCGATGGCTTCGATCGTAAGTTCAATTGCCAAGCCAAACCGGTAAGCGGCGGCATGAATAAAGAGCTGCATAAAGGCGGGAACATCAATCAGCCCGCCATGTGAAAGCTCCGCAACTGAAATCAATTTCGTGAGCGCGTTTTTAAGCACGGGGCCGTCTACGTCCACGGCCATAGGAAGGATTTCGGTTGACCGAAAGCGGGGGGTCAGCGTGAAATCATGGTTGATGAATTCACGTCCCTCAGGTGTTGCGGACAAGATCAGACTGACTGGCCATGGCGGGCCCTGCATCAAGTACCGAAAGCGCTTTGCGAAACTGGACATGGCTTTCAAGGTTGCATGTCGACCGGCATCTTGAACCTCGTCCAGATGGACGGCAGCAATATGCTTGTGTTCAAGTTGCTGTCTGAGGCGCCGCATCCGATATTCTTCAGGCCGGTTGCCGTGGGTGGGGGATTCCAGCTTGTTGAGGATCACGCAACATGTGTCCTTGATACTGGCCTGCCCCGGAACAATGACGCTGATGCCGCGCATATCGGCCAGATGGCCAAGAACATGCTCTTCCTTCCAGTCCGGTGCAAAGCGATAGACAGCACCCGGTGGCACGCAGCGTTTGCGCGAGGTGGCCTGTTGGGCGCATCCGCGGCGCGACTTCCATGACTTCTGGTCCTCGACCAAATCCAAAATAGCCCGTGAGGCGCTTGCCCGGATTGGCAGGCTCTACGACATCGAGCGCGACTTGGGCGGTCAGCCCGCTGACGTTCGCTATGCGGCGCGCCAAAGGCTCAGCCTGCCCAAGGTGACAGCCTTCTTTGCCTGGCCTGAACAGAAACTTCTGCGCATTCCGGGCAAAAGCGACCTTGCCAGAGCTTTCCGCTATGGTCTCGCGCGGCAAGACGGCTTCAGCTTGTTCCTGACCGACGGGCGTGTGGCCATAGACAAAAACCCGGTCGAACGCGCCCTGCGCCCGATAGGAATCGGCAGAAAAAAATTGGCTATTTGCAAGGGCCGATGCCGGCGCGGAAACCCTCGCACATGCGATGACGGTCATTGAAACCGCCAAGCTGAACGGTCTCGATCCGCTGCCCTATCTCGCCGACAGCCTCGACCGCATCCATCATCACAAGATCAACAGGCTGGATGAATTGCTGCCCTGGAACTGGGTGCCGCTCGCATCCGTGACGGACAGTCAAACCGCATAACTGCGGTATCACCGGCGTGGTTACTGAAGATCCTGGCCTTACCCACGCCAGATTTCCCAGGAAACCTGCTCGCTTCGGCAGGTTTTTGTTGTCATTTCCCGCACATCGCGACATCTTGCCCCCATTCCCGCGGGGTATTTGCTCCCGGATCGAAATGACGTGAATTGGTAAGTTGTTTTTGTTTGGGTTTTCGAGCATCAGCGAGACAACTTCGGTAGGATTTACAATGATCTCCATCGTCGCGGAATCGCCGCTTGGGACTGATTTATCCCTGTTGATGACACGGCATACGGTGGATATGTACGCTGACACGACACCTGAAAGCATCCACATGATGGATGCCGCGCAACTGGCGGTGCCTGAGGTTTCGTTTTTCGTGATGCGTGACAATGGCGTTCCCGTCGGCATGGGGGCGTTCAAGCGGATCAACGCGGATCATGCCGAGATTAAGTCGATGCATATCCTGGTGGAGGCGCGAGGACGCGGGCTGTCCCGGCGGATGCTGGCGCATCTGTTGGATGAGGCACGGGCTGCAGGCGTTCACCGGCTGAGCCTTGAGACCGGGGTCCAACCCACCTTCATCGCAGCCCGCGCGCTTTACGCCAAAGCTGGTTTTGCCGAATGCCCACCGTTTGAAGGTTATAGTCCCGACCCGAACAGCGTTTTCATGACGATAGAGATAGTAGGAAGAAATCGGGCCAGTAGTTAACATGAGTCACGACGCGGTTTGTGGACCATGTTTCACTGTTTGCAGGCCATCGGTGGGGACTATGATGCGCGGGACGGCCGGGATAAGCGGTTCGCTGTTCAGCTAGGTTCATCCGGAAGGTCGGAGCCCCGTCAAACAGCCGCCGCACGAGATCGGTCAGGTGGTCTATTTATGTGCACTCATGTCTGGTTGCGGGGATCGAGGTGCTCGGCAGCGTTGACACCGCGCAATG
>NZ_JAKDLJ010000365.1 GCF_030452865.1 Pseudorhodobacter sp. | reverse complement strand
GCGGCCCGCCGCGATGAAAGTGGGAATGGCAGGCGCGCGGCGCGGTTCAAAATTCGGCGTGCGTGACAGATTGAAACGGTCAAGCTGCGCCAGTGCCGCCTCCATTTCCGCGAAATTTTCGACCTTTTCCGAAATATCTTCGGGGTTTTGCTTTTTCAACGTGCCATCGGGCGCGGAAAGTGCGGGTTCCACCCCCAAAAACAGCGCGAGGCCGTTCAACACCGCCGTATCGTTGATGTCTTCATAGTCGATGTAAAACGCGGTCTGGCCAGAGGCTTGCAACCCATGCAGAAGCGCAAGCTGAAACGCCTGCAACTGCGCCAGATGGGCCGAAAACTCCGCCGCATCAAATTGCGCCTTGGCGGTTTTCAACCGTTTGACCTGGGTGAGTTTCCATTGCCCGGTGGCTTGCGCGATCTTCCACGAGACATAGCTTTCCACCGGATTGCGCGTCAGGATGACTTTGGCGCAGCGCGGATCGGCCAGAACCGCAGGCAGGACGCGCGGATCATGGTCGTGAAAATAGCGAAACCCCGCGATGCCGGGGTTTTCTTCGCGCATCTGGCGCAGCAGGGTCAGCGGGTCCGCCTCCCGCTCCGCCAAAGTCACGCCGAAGGCCGCGTCCTGATTGAGTTTGCCGATGAAATGCGGGTTGAACAATTCGCCATGGCAGGACACGCCGGGCATGGCGTTCAGGTTTGCTTCCAGAAAATTGCTTCCGGTGCGCATTTCGGCGAACAATACGAAACTGTCGAAACGGGGTTCCAAGAGGTCACTTCACCAGATAGGGCCGACCCCTGCGGGTGGCGTTGGGTCGCGGGTCATCGCCCACGGGGAAATCCCCCATCAGCACCGGTTGCATGCCTTGATTGCGCAGGTTTTGCAAGAACTGGCCAAAGCCGGTCAGATTGGTCATCCGCGGCGCTTCGGTCAGGCGGCGCAGCGCGCGCGGACTGATTTCATCGACGATGGTTTGCAAAGGCTCCATCGGGTTTTCCAGAAATTCCGCAAGGTTCCAGATCCGGCTGCGGGCCTTGGCATAGGGGTTGCGCAGGATATTCAAATGCTCCTGCTCCAGCTTTTGCAGGCGCGCGGCTTCCATCCGGATCTCGGAGAAGTTGAGGTTGGATTTGAACAAAGGCACCGCCCAAGCCCCTGAGATGACAGAGATGTTCGCGTTGGGGTCACCTGCAAGCTGCCAGTTGATTTCCGGGTTGTCGCCGGGACCGAACTGAAAACACTGACGTTCGGCGCGGGCGTTCCAAAGCAGGCTGGACAGAAAGCTTTTCGGGTTATAATCGCGGATCGCCGCGGAATCCGACATCGCGCCGTTGTAGCTGGTTTCACCACCCGCATAATGCACCCGGTCCAGCGCGAACAGATGGCCATGCACCCGCGTCCCGGTGGCCTTACCGAGCCAGATCTCAAAATCCTCAAACAGTTCAGTGAAGCCTTCGAACACCGAATAGGGGGCGGCGGTCTTGCCATTCTCCCAATTCTCATTCGGAAAACGGCTGTGCATGTAAAGCCCGGCGCGGCCTTTCGTGCGCCGCTCGATCGCTTTGGAAAACAACCGGTCGATCTTGCCCGGGTTGGGTTCGGCGCTGGCTTGTCCCGCACCTTCCTCGGTCATGAAGACGCGGTAGAGCTTTTTGGCATTCGGCCAGATCTTACGGGCGACAAAACAGTCGGATCGGCGCAAAAGCTGCAAATGATCATCGTAGAAGATATGCGGTTTGCCCTGAAAATCGAATTTTGCAAGCGTCAGCGAGCGGCTTTCGATATTGGCGGAATAGCGCCGCACGAGGGTCTGGAAATAGGATTCGTCCGGGATCCAGACGCGGCGGAAATAGCGATCAATCTCCTCCCGCTCCGGGTCTTCGAGAATGGCGGAAAGGGTTTGCCGCGTCAGGCACCACCATTGACTGCCCAGGTGTGGCACGATGCCTGCCGGGATCTTGCGGCGAAAGCCGACACGGCGTTGCAGCCGAACATACCCATCGAACAGCGGCCGTTGCTTGCGCCAAGAAAACGGAAAGCGCAGCGTGAAACGTTCAAGATCCAACCCGCCGATGGCCCAACTGACATCCGCCGTATTCACCGATTCGATGAAATCGGTGCGCGGCCGCCCGTCAAGATAACTGACCAGATCGCGCACCGGACGCAGCGGAAGGCAGGAGCCGGAGGCGAGGTAGACATGGCGGACGCCCGGAAAATCGCGCAGCATCACGGTTGCGGCTTGTTGCGTCGCGGCCACAATGCCCCAGGTGCCCCATTCGCAGGCGTAACGCGTTGAAAACCGGATATCCGAAAGGTCGGAAAGGCTGGCTTGCAAGCCGTCGTATTCGGCCTTCTTCACGCGCTTGTCACAATGAATCACCACCGGGCAGCCGCGATCAACCCAATGTCGGGCCACCTGTGCCGCGCGGTCGAGCGCCGTATGGCACAGCATGACGATGCCAATGCTCATGCCCAGTTTCCTTTGGACATCAGGCCCAGAATCTCCAACTGACGCCAGTTTATGTATTTGTCAGACCATTTGCACCACATATCCGGGCTGTCATTCAGCGCCGCCTTGTAGGCGCGGTATTCGTGGCTGTTGGCGTAATGCTGGGCGCGTGTCATCTCCTCCTCGGCCTTGGCGGCGAAAGTGTCGAGGAACTTGGCGTGCAGCAGGCAGCCGGAGGCTTTCTCACCGCCCCATTCATCATAGACGAGGTTCAACCCGCGCGGCAGCAGCATATGGGTGGAGCTGACATAGGTGTATTGGCGCTGCCATTTCACCAAGGGGATCTTGTTCAGCGCGGGCGCGCGTTTCGGCGCATCGGCGAAAAAGATGCGGGAACGCGGGCCACCCTGAATCCACAGGTTGCCATATTGGCCGTTGCGCTTGATCCCGTAATTGCCGCTGTCGAACCATTGGGCGATTTCAAACGGGTCCATGCCTTCGCGGTAGGGTTGCGCGCCAATCGGCCCTTTGGGATACATATCCAGCAGCATCGCCGAAAAGGATTTGATTGACGAGGCATCGAGCCAGTCGGTCAGCGCGCGCAGCGGGCGCGTGTCACAGAACGGGTAAATAAAAAACTCATCCGGGTCGACCACCAGCGCCCAATGGTCATGGGCGTAGCGCATTTGCAGCCAGTTCAGCCAATCCACCCCGAAACGCGCGCGTTTGTAACTGTGGCGACTTGACCACAGTGACACGTCTTTTTGCGCGGCCAGATATTCGCGCGATCCGTCCTGACTGTCATTGTCGACGATCAGGAAATGATTCACCCCCAGATCACGATAGTATTGCAGGAAATAGGGCAGCCGGACCCGTTCGTTGCGCAGGGTCGAAAACAGCAGGATGTCGTCGGGTTTGATGGAGCCGGTGCGGGCCGCGACCGCCGCAAGCTCCCTCCGCTTGCGGAACGCGCGGAAAAGCCAGCGCTTACGCTCCAACCGCAGAAGATATCGTGAAAAAATGCTCACAAGCTGCTTCCCTGACAACCGTTTACCATCGGGTCTTGCAACCCTGCCTCATCAATACCGATATCAAACGAGGTTTAATACAATGTTGAAATGCTTGTCCCATGTCGGCACA
>NZ_JAKDLJ010000039.1 GCF_030452865.1 Pseudorhodobacter sp. | reverse complement strand
AGGCGGGCAATTTCGGGCGGAATGGCGGGGCGGTTCGACATATCTTGCATCTGGCGTCTGTAGCCGAAGCCGCCTGCGCCGTCCACAGCAAGGCGTGTCGTGTTTTCATCAGATCCGCACATTCATTCATTGATACGCATCAGCACGGTTGCGCGGAAACACTCTGCTGAAACGCTTTGGGCAAAGTGAGATCTACCGCGGGTGGGGTCCGGGTTTCTACTTGCGGGCGCGCCGCTTCAAGGCGAGGTCGTTCAACAGGTCACGGCCCGCTTCGACTCCGAAATGCTGGTTCTGGCTCAGGTCTGGAAAAAGCTCCTTTACCTCGGCAGCAAGACGAGGGGGAAGCCGCGACAGCGTGGCGTCAGTTACCATCAGGCTTTCGGCCGGAATGCCTTCGGCATAGATGATTTCGTGATCGTCAAAAATCAGGCTGAAATAGTCGACATAGCCGGATTCACGCAAAAAGATATTCTCATGATCGACCAGATGCTTGGCCTGCACCAGAATTTCCGCCTGTGGCATCCCGCCGGATTTGTTTCGCTGATAAAGGAACATGCGGTGATGCTGGCTGACCACCAGATCGCGATCGTTGCCCAGAACACCCGCCGGAATGATGACCGGGGCATAGGCACCCACCGCGCGCAACGTCACATTGCCGACCCAGCGCAAGGGTTTTGGCCCGTGGTCGCGGGTCAGGATGCGGTCGCCGGGCGACAGCGCCTCAATCGGGCGCTGGCTGCCATTGCCCAGCGTGATCATGGTGCCGCGTTCAAAAGAAATGCACAACAGGTCAAGCAGACGCTCCTCCGGGTGCGCCTCTTCGGCTTTGATCAAGGTGTATTCGATCTGCGATCCGATCGGCGACAGTGGCAGCACCACGTTCTGATCACTGCCGCGAAGCCGCAGCGCCAGCAGTTCCACCTTGTCGCCATCAGGCGCCAGCATCGTATAGCGCGCATTCAGTACCACCCGTTCGCCGGGGACGCCGACGCCGCTGTTTTGTGCAACAATCTGCCCCAGATCATCGCGCAGCAGCACCAGCCGATAGGCAGCGGCATCCGCTGCCAGTTCGTAGATATCGCCAAGACAGCACGCCTCAAGCTCGGTGAGTCCGTCGCCAAGGTTGACCCCGATGCTGACAAAAATATCCGGTGCAGGAAAAACCTGACAAACCTGTTCCGGTGGCATTGAGATATTCGGGGCAGCAGTCAAGGCGATGTCCATTCTAAGCATGTCGTAATCCAGCCGTATGAAAAACGCCCCCATTTTCCACGGATCAATCTTATCAAATCCTTACCGTTTTGACCAGATAGGCGTATCCTGTCGAATTAGTGCAGAAAGCGCGAAAACATCGCCCCGGAGTTGCATTTGTGGTGCCGGATTTCTGCCTGCGGCAAAGCAAAACTTGCATGGCGGGCGCAGCGGCGAATCATCTCGGCACTTTCCCTTTTTGGATTGCGCTGCTAGCACTTGGGCAATCCGACAATTGAGGAGGGTCAGATGGATCTTGGTATCAAAGGGAAAAAGGCACTGGTCTGTGCCGCGTCAAAAGGGTTGGGCCGAGGGTGTGCTGCGGCTTTGGCCGAGGCCGGGGTGGACCTCGTGATCAACGCCCGCGGCGATGCCGCATTGCAGGAGACCGCCGCGCATCTGCGTAAAACCTACAGGGTAGAGGTGACAGCGGTTGCCGCCGATATCACCACGCAGGCCGGTCGGGCCGAGGTGCTCACCGCTGCGGGCGATGTCGATATTCTGGTCACCAACGCAGGTGGCCCGCCCCCCGGCCTGTGGTCAGATTGGTCGCGCGATGATTTCATCAAGGCGCTGGATGGCAACATGCTGACGCCGATTGCGTTGATGCAGGCGATGTTGCCGGGGATGATCGCGCGTAAATGGGGCCGGGTCGTCAACATCACCTCGGGTTCGGTCAAGGCACCGATCCCGCAGCTCGGCCTGTCCAACGCGGCGCGCACCGGTTTGACCGGTTTTGTCGCCGGAACTGCGCGGCAGGTGGCCGAACATGGCGTAACGATCAACAATCTGTTGCCGGGCATCCATGACACCGACCGCGCGCTGAGCCTCGATGGCGGGGTGGCAAAAGCGCAGGGGATTGATCTGGCCGAGGCCAAAAAACGGCGCGCAGCGACGATCCCGACCCGGCGCTATGGCACGGCAGAGGAATTCGGCGCGGCATGCGCCTTCCTATGTTCCAACAAGGCGGGTTACATCGTCGGGCAGAACATTCTGCTGGACGGCGGCGCGATCAATGCCACGATCTGAGGTATGGCGACGGGACGGTGCGGCCTCTGTTTGATGTTCTTTTTGGTGAAGATTGACGGCTTGAATCGCGTGTTCCATGCTGTTAGATCAAACCTGATTGAAATAATAAGGTAAAGGCTGCGCGCCCCGAATGCCGAATGCCACGCCCAGACTGGAGGCTGTGACCCTCTCACGCCACTTTGGCAGCCGCGCGGTGGTCAGGGATCTGTCATTGACGATTGCGGCGGGGCAGGTGACCTGCCTTCTCGGCCCGTCGGGTTGCGGTAAATCTACGACGCTGCGGATGATTGCAGGGGTGGAACTGCCGGACAGCGGCGTGATCCGCATGGATGGGCAGGTCGTCTGTGATGCTCAGCACAGCATTCCGCCGGAACGGCGCGGCGTTGGCCTGATGTTTCAGGATTTCGCGCTGTTTCCGCATCTGACCGTGGCGCAGAATGTGGGTTTTGGTCTTTCAGGCGATAAGGTCGCGAAAACCGCCCGGATTGCGGCGTTGCTGGAGAAGGTGAACCTTTCCGGCTTTGGCCCCAAGTACCCGCATGAGCTTTCTGGCGGTGAACAGCAGCGCGTGGCACTTGCCCGCGCCTTGGCGCCGCGTCCGCGCATCATGCTGATGGATGAACCTTTCTCCGGTCTCGACAATCGCTTGCGCGACGGCATCCGCGACCAAACGCTTGAGGTGTTGAAAGAGGAAGGCACTGCCGTTTTGCTGGTCACACATGAACCGGAAGAAGCCTTGCGGATGGCGGATGAGATTGCGCTGATGCGGGATGGTACGATTGTTCAGCGCGGCTCCCCCTATAACATCTACAATGCGCCCGTGGATCGCGCGGCTGCGGCGTTCTTTAGCGATATCAATGTGATAAAAGGTGTTTCCAAGGGTGCGCTGACCCAAACGCCTTTTGGCGCTTTCCTGACGCCGGGCCATCCGGACGGCGGCAAGGTCGAGATTGTCATTCGACCTCAGCATTTGAAGATCGACTTTGATCGCGCCGGGCGCGGCCCCAACCCGACCTCCGCCGAAGGCACACCCGCGCGTGGCACCGTGTCGCGCGCACGGTTTCTGGGCCATGAAAGCCTCGTTGATTTCACCATGGATTTTGATGGATCAAAGCTCACCGCAGCGATTCCGGGGGTGTTCTTGCCGAATGCGGGGACGCCCTTGTGGCTGATGATCCGCCGCGATCGGTGTTTTGTGTTTCCGGCGTAAGGCTACTGATCGTCACTCTCGGCCGGAATTCCCGCATGGGGCAGCAGCGTTGCCACCTTGAAGCGCAGCGCCTTGGCAGCTTTGGCGCGCGGGCCGGCTTCCGCCCCGATATGCGCCAAGCCTGCCATCAGGGCTTCCAACTCCTCCGGTGTCAGCATCAGGGGCGGCAGAACCAGCGGTGAGCGCAGGATATAACCCAAACCCCGTTCGCCTTCGACCGGAATGCCGGTTGCCGCCATCATCGCCATGTCGCGCCAGATCGTGCGGGTGGAAACCCTCATGTCGCGCGCCAATTCGGCAGCCGTATGCAACTTGCCATCGCGCATCCTCTGGATCAGATCGAATATGCGTTGGTCACGGCTCATCTGCGGCTCATCGGCTGTTTCGGGGGAGGGGCAACTGACAAAATACTGTCAGCAGGGCGCTTCGTAAAGCCGAATCCCCCTATGATCCGCGCGCAGTTGGCCATAGATGAAAGCTGCAAAGTTGCGGGCCCATGCGTTGGCCCGACAAGGGAGAATAGGCATATGCTTCAGAATATTGGGATTCCGGGCCTTCTTTTGATTGCCGTCGTGGTTCTGGTGCTTTTCGGCCGGGGCAAGGTTTCGTCGCTGATGGGCGAGGTTGGCAAAGGCATCAACGCCTTCAAGAAAGGCGTGAAGGAAGAAACGGCAGAACTGGAAAAAGACGAGGACGACGATATCGTCGACGTGACGCCGAAGCCAAAGGCGAAAAGCAAGGACAAGGTCTGATAGCAACCGTGCGGGGATAAGCCCATGTTTGATATTGGTTGGTCGGAGCTTTTGATTATCGGGGTGGTGGCGCTGATCGTGATCGGCCCCAAGGATTTGCCCGACATGTTCCGCACGCTTGGGCGTTTTACCGCCAAGGCGCGCAGCATG
The DNA here is from genome assembly GCF_030452865.1 of Pseudorhodobacter sp. GTDB lineage: Bacteria > Pseudomonadota > Alphaproteobacteria > Rhodobacterales > Rhodobacteraceae > Pseudorhodobacter. Next base: position 10,902 of record NZ_JAKDLJ010000039.1, on the reverse strand, counting down.
GCGCGCGAATTCAGCCGCGCGATGGAATCGGCAGCGGATGAGGCGGGGGTCAAGGATGTCGCATCCGACCTGCGCAAGGTCACTTCCGCCAAGGCGATGGGGCTGGATGCGGTTAAGGATGCCGCGAGCAAATTCGAGAAGTGGGATCCGCTGAAGCCAAGCAAGTCCAGCGGGTTGAAGCCTGATCCTGACGCGCCGAAACCGGCTCCTTCTAAACCGGATGTGCCGAAACCGGATATGATGGAACCCGCGCAAGGCCCGGCAACCAAGGCCCTGGCTGACGCACAGGTGGCAAAGCGGGTGGAGCGAGCGGAAGCGGTGAAATCCGCCGCGCAACCAGCGGTCGCAACTACGGCGAAACCTGCCGTGAAAACGGCAAAGCCGAAAGCTGCGGCCAAACCCGCCGTCACCGCGAAACCCGCGACGAAACCTGTGGCGAAAGCAACACCCAAACCCGCCGTCAAACCAAAAGCCGCGAGCCGGAAAACCAGCACGAAGAAGATCGACGTATGAGCAGCGATGATATCGACGACAGTTCTGCCCCGCTGATCGAACATCTGGCGGAGTTGCGAAATCGTCTGATCTATTCCGTCATCGCATTTCTGGTCGGAATGGTGCTGTGTTTCACCGTCTGGAACCCGATCTTCAACTTTCTGACCCATCCGATCTGCGCTGCGTTGACAGAACGCAATCAGGATTGCTCACTTGTGTTGATCAAGCTGCAAGAAGGGTTCTTTGTCGCGATCCGCATCTCGTTCTTCGGTGGCTTCATCCTGTCCTTTCCCGTCATCGCCTATCAGATGTGGCGCTTTGTGGCACCGGGGCTTTACAAGAACGAGAAGGGCGCGTTTCTGCCTTTCCTGATTGCCTCACCCATCATGTTCCTTATCGGAGCGGCGTTTGCCTATATCGTGATCCTGCCGCTGGCGTTCCAGTTCTTCCTTGGTTTTCAGCAGATTGCCCCCAGCGTCGGTGACGTGAAAAGCGGAACGGCGGGTGTGGTCTTCCAGGGCTCGATGGAGGAATACTTGGCGTTGACGACGAAATTCATCCTTGCGTTCGGGCTATGCTTCCAGCTTCCGGTGCTGTTGACGCTGATGGGCAAGGCGGGGCTGGTTTCGGCGGCAGGTCTGGGATCGGTGCGCAAATATGCGGTGGTTGCAATTCTGGTTCTGGCCGCGATTGTGACACCCCCGGATGTTATCACTCAGATCATTCTGTTCACCGTGGTTTATGGGCTTTATGAAATCTCGATCCTGCTGGTGCGCCGCGTTGAAAAGAAGCGTGAGGCCGATTTGCGCGCACAAGGGTTGTGGGTCGAAGATGAAGATGACGACTACGCCGATGATGGAAGCGACGAGAGGGCATCCTGATGGAGAGTGCCGCCCTGCTCCGCATCGCCGAAGCGTTGGAACGTGTCAGCCCCCGGCCTTTGCCTGCGCCGGATTTCGATGCGGCTTCGGCGTTCATCTGGCATACCGGGCCGGAGCGTTTGGACCCGGTGCCGAATGTGTCACGGGTGGATTTGTCGCTGCTGGTCGGCATCAACCGTGCGCGCGATATCCTGCATGAGAATACCCGGCATTTCGCCCAAGGGCTGCCCGCGAACAATGCATTGCTTTGGGGTGCGCGCGGGATGGGAAAATCCAGTCTTGTCAAGGCAATCCATGCGGATATTCACAAAACGACCCCGATCATTCTGGTCGAGTTGAGCCGGGAGGATTTGCCTTCCGTCACCTCGCTTTTGCGTCATTTGCGCGCGGCCCCTGACCGGCGCTTCATCCTGTTCTGTGATGACCTCTCGTTCAGCCACGATGATACGCACTACAAATCTCTCAAAGCCGTGCTCGATGGCGGGATTGAGGGGCGGCCGGAAAACGTGCTGTTCTATGCCACCTCAAACCGCCGCCACCTGATGCCGCGCGACATGATCGAGAATGAGCGTTCGACCGCGATCAGCCCATCGGAGGCGGTGGAGGAGAAAGTCTCACTCTCAGACCGGTTCGGCCTTTGGCTTGGCTTTCACCCGTGCAGTCAGGATGAATATCTGGCGATGATCCGGGGCTACTGTGATGCGCATGGCGTGGAAGTCGACGACGAAACCCTGCGGGCTGAGGCGATTGAGTGGCAAGCGACACGCGGCGCACGGTCGGGCCGGGTGGCGTGGCAGTTCTTCACCGATCTGGCAGCGCGCAAGGGTGTGACGCTTTAATCCGGCTGGCGCGGACGCGCCTGTGATTTGGCCTGCGCCTGCCCAACCGTTTCACCGCGCTTTCCGGTTTGCAGCCCCATCCGGCCCATGCCACAAGGCAGTGTTCGTGTGGATAGATGAAGGACCGGTCATGCTGTCATATGTTGTGCTTATCCTTGCCGGATTTGTCGCCGGTGTTCTGAACGCGGTTGCGGGCGGGGGCACCTTCATCAGCTTTCCGGCGCTGGTCTGGTTCGGGATTCCGCCGATCTCCGCCAATGCCACGGCAACATTGACGGCATTGCCGGGTTATTTCACCTCGGCATGGGCTTACCGCAAGGATATCAAACCCGAAGGCGCGTTAAGCCTGAAGGCGCTGCTGGCGCTTTCGGTTGCGGGCGGGGTGATCGGCGCGCTGCTGTTGATCTTCTCCTCCTCCGAAGGGTTCAGCGCCCTTGTGCCGTGGTTGCTTTTGATTGCGACGGCACTCTTTGCACTCGGCCCCTATCTGCTGGCGGCCTTGCGGCAACGCGGGCGGGCAGGGGCAGGGGTTGGCGTGACCGTGCTGGTGATCCTGTCGGTCAGCATTTACGGCGGCTATTTCAACGGCGGTCTGGGGATCATGCTGCTGGCCGCGTTCGGGCTTGTCGGTTTCACCAATCTGCATGGGATGAACGGGTTGAAAAACCTGTTTTCGGCACTGTTGGCGCTGGTGTCCTGCGTGGCCTTCATTGCCGCGGGCATCATCGCGTGGAAAGTGGCGCTGCCGATGGCGATTTCGACGGCCACAGGCGGCTTCATCGGCGCAAGACTTGCCCGCAGGGTGACCCGTACCGACCTGTTGCGGCACGGGATCACCGTTGTCGGTCTTGTCATGACGGTGCTGTTCTTCCTGAAGTGACCGGCGCGTGAAAAGCGGCGACGCCACTTATTGCAGCAAACTCACCGGATCGACCGCTTCCACGCCTTTTCTGACCTCAAAATGCAGGAAGGTCGGGTTGGCCTTGCGCACCACGGCAATGGCTTGGCCCTTGCTGACCTGATCGCCTTTCTTGACCTTCACCGCATCAATCCCGGCATAGACCGAAAGGATATTGCCGGGATGGCGCAGCACGATGATCGGCACCTGATCGGTGTCTTTGGTGATGGCGGCCACTTCACCCGCTGCGGTTGCTTTCACCACCGACCCTGCGGCGGCACCGATGTCGATGCCTTCGCTTTTGCCTTTGGTGAAGGGCCGGATGATGCGTCCTTCTGCCGGCATGACATATTTGCTTTCGGACGCCGCGGTGCGGGTTTTCCCCAGATCGGGGGAACCTGGCATATTTTTTGGCTTTTCGGCTGCGGGCTGGGTCTTTTCAGCCGGCAATGGTTGCGACGCCGACGGCGGCGTGGCGATTGGCGATTGGGTGCCGGGAGCGTTGGTTGAGTTCGAGGGCCTAGTGGGCGCTGCGGCCGCAACCACCGGGATCAACAAATACTGGCCTTCGCGCAGGTCGAGGTCGGGACCAAGCCCGTTCCAGTCTGCAAGTGACTTGACGCTGACGCCGTAGGTGCGCGCCACCGAATAGATGGTTTCGCCACGCTTGACGCGGTGGCGGCCGGGTTGCTCTCTGGTGGTGGCGGGGGCGGGTTGCGCAGTACTCCCGCCCACCCGGTCAAGCGCACCGCTGGCAATCGCTGTCACCTCGACCGGGGCCGGGGCGATGGTGCCGCCGACAATCGCGCCGCTTTGCGGGGCGGTGCCGATGACCGGTGCCGCAGCGACACGGCGTGGCAGGGCGAGCAGTTCCCCCTCGCGAAGAAGGTCATTCGGTTTCAAGGCGTTGTAACGACCGAGCTCATCAGCGCTTATCCCTACGCGGGCCGCAACCGATGTCACGGTATCGCCGCGCCGGGCCAGGGCGACCTGATAGCCGGGATAGGCGATCACGCCGCGATTGTCGGCTGCCGGGCGGTTTTCGGTCACTTGCCGGGCGGCATCGCTGGTGTCCAATGCGCCCCCGGTCAGACCACGCAAATCCCAGTCAAAACCATCCTGGCTACAGGCACCCAACGCGCCAAAGGCGACGCCGATCATCAACAAGCGGGGGAAACGGGTCATTGCTCTACTGCCTCACAGATTTCGCCCGGGTTGGCCCCGGTGCGGTTTGGTTTACGTTCACTCGGCACCCAGACCTTCCACCAGCGGCACGAACCGCACGGGCCGAAGCTCATGGTAATCATAGCCCTTTTCAAGGCGTGTGACCTTGATAAGCCGCTGCACCGCGTCGGACTGACCCACCGGCACCACCATGATACCCCCGATCTTCAGCTGAGCCAAGAGGGGGCCGGGCGGGTCTTCGGCGGCTGCGGTGACCAGTATCCGGTCAAACGGTGCCTGATCGGGCAGACCGTAACTGCCGTCGGCCGCGAAAGCGGTGATATTGGACAGGCCAAGCGCCTTGAACACCTCGGTCGCCTCACGCACAAGGCGGCGGTGGCGGTCGACTGTATAGACCCGGCGCGCAAGCTGCGACAGGATCGCCGCCTGATAGCCCGAGCCTGTTCCCACCTCCAGCACCGTATCTCGCGGCTGCACCGCCAGCGCCTGCGTCATCAGGCCGACCACCGAGGGCTGGCTGATGGTTTGGCCACAGGCGATCGGCAAGGGCATGTCCTCATAAGTGCGGTCGGCAAAAAGACCCTTGACGAAATGCCCCCGGTCCACCTGTTCCATCGCGGTCAAAACCCGCGCGTCGGTGACACCTTTGGACCGCAGGGCAAAGAGAAAGCGCATCTTGCGTTCGGCAAGATCATCATCGCTGCTCGGTACCCCTGTGGTCATCCCAGACGCGCCTCCAACTCGGCAAGGCGGTCGTGTGCGGTCAGATCGGCGCGCATCGGCGTGATGGCGATGAAGTCATCAAGATTGGCCTGAACATCGGTCCCCGGCCCGGTTGGAACCGCTTGCGCGCCGCCTTTGATCCACAGGAAGCGGCGGCCATTGGGGGCATGATGCGGCTCCACTCCGAAATAGGTGCCGGGCCGCCAGCCTTGGGTAACGACCTTGCTGCCTTTGACATCGGCTGCGGAACAAGGCGGGAAGTTGATGTTGTAAAACAGTTGGTAATCGTCGTCATTGTCCCACAGCCCCTTTTCAAGCAAGGCGCGCAGCACATTGGTCCCGTGGACGCGCGCGCCCTCAAACGGGTCATCAAGCCCATGGGTTTTCGGCCCCAGAAACTGCGATAGCGCCACCGCCGGGATGCCTTGCAAGGCCGCTTCCATCGCGCCGCCGATGGTGCCGGAATAAAGCGCGTTCTGCCCGGCATTGTTGCCCCTGTTCACGCCTGACAGCACCAGATCGGGTCGTGCGTCGGTCATCACATCGTAAAGCCCGGCCAGCACGCAATCGGCAGGGCTACCCTCGGCGGCAAAGGCGCGGGGGGCGAGTTCCGATATCATCATCGGGCGGGTATAGCTGATGCAATGGCCAACGCCGGACTGTTCAAACGCCGGGGCGACTGTCCACACCTCACCCTGCGGTCCGGCAAGTTCGGTCGCGATCTCATGCAGAACCTTCAGCCCAGGGGCGTTGATGCCGTCGTCATTGGTGATCAGGATGCGCATGTCCGGCCCTTGTTGGTCATGTTTCTGATTAGACGAGCCCCACCGCAGGGTAAAGCGTGCAGTCCCGATTGTTGCCGGTTCCGCGCGGAGTGCAACGATTTTGCCGCACTGTTGGTGAGGGTCGAAACAACGGGCAAAATAAGCACCGGCTGACGCAATGTTAGCCCTTGGCCACAGTCAGCGCATGTGTTTTTGATGGGTTGAAGGTGCATCTTGGACGCGCCGAAAGACGGACGGGATATGATGACCGCGCTGACCTGCTTCAGGACCGATGACATTTGCGGACGGATGGGTGCAGAGCTGAACGCCGGTATCGCGCAGCGCATCGCCCGCGCCTTTGCCGAGGTGTTGAAAGCGGAACGTGTCGTGGTTGGCCATGATCCGCGCGCCTCGTCGCAGGAGCTTGCGGCGTCGGTCAAGCAGGGGTTGCTGGAGGCAGGGGTTGAGGTGCTCGACCTCGGCCTGTGCGGCACCGAGGAGATGTACCACGCCACCGCCTATTTCGAAGCGGATGGCGGGATCGAAATAACTGCCTCGCACCACCCGATGGATTTCAACGGGATGAAACTGGTTGGCAAGGGGGCAGCACCGCTTGATCCTGCGGGCGCGATGTCTGCGATCAAGACGTTGGCCGAAAGCGGAAATTTCGCGCGCGGCAAACCGGGGGGGGAGGTGCGACCCGCCAAGGCCGCGCGCGGGGCTTACGTTCGCGCTGTGCTGTCTTTTGTCGATGCAAAGGCGCTGCGTCCGATGAAAATTCTGGTCAATGCCGGCAATGGTGCGGCTGGTCCCACGTTTGACGCGCTGACGGCCGCGTTGTCGCGGCGGCGCGCGCCGTTGTCTTTCATCTGCCTGAACCATGAACCGGATGGCAGCTTTCCCAATGGCATCCCCAATCCTTTGCTCCCGGAAAACCGGCCGATGACGGCCAATGCCGTTCTGGCCGCTGGTGCCGATATGGGCATCGCCTGGGACGATGATTTTGACCGCTGCTTCCTGTTCGATCACCTGGGCCGGTTCGTTCCGGGTCAATATGTCGTCGGATTGCTGGCCGAAGTGTTTTTGGCGCGGGAAAAATCCGCACGCATCGTGCATGACCCCCGTATCATCTGGAACACCGAAGAGGTGGTGATGCGCATGGGCGGCACCCCCGTCATGGCGCGGACAGGTCATGCCTCTCTCAAACAGGCGCTGCGCGAGTCCGGGGCGATTTACGGCGGGGAGATATCGGCCCGCCACTATTTCCGCGATTTTGCCGGTTGTGACAGCGGCATGATCCCATGGCTTTTGATCGTGGAACTGATGTCGCGGCGCGGCCTGACGCTGGCCGAACTGGTTGACGAACGGGTGGCGGCATTTCCTTCGTCGGGCGAGATCAATTTCAGCGGCACTGATGCGAAGGCCGCCATTGCCCGCGTTCTGGCGGCGCTGGGGCCGAAGGCAATGGCGCGCGATGATACCGACGGCTTGTCGCTGGATATGGGCGATTGGCGATTGAACCTGCGGTCATGTGACACTGACCCGCTGCTGCGGCTTAACGTGGAATCGCGCGGCGATGCCAACCGGGTGGCCAATGCCGTCACGCAATTGCGTGCCCTGATCGAAAGCGCGCCGTGAATTTTCGTCGAAAACTCGGGGTCGACGACGGCTTGGCCGGACCTTCGAATGTCGCTTTTGCCAAGGCGTTTTTGTTTCGCCTCCGGTAGTCTTCCTGCAATACCGGAAGTTCACAAGGAGGTTCCATGTCCAACGATCCGCTTTTGCAGCCTTACCGCCTCAAGCATCTGACCCTGCGCAACAGGATCATGATCACCAGCCATGAACCGGCCTACCCTGAGGATGGGATGCCGAAAGAACGCTACCGCGCCTATCACGTCGAACGCGCCAAAGCAGGCGTGGCGCTGACGATGACGGCAGGGTCGGCCTCGGTTTCGCGTGACAGCCCGCCGGTGTTCAACAATATCCTGGTCTGGAAGGATGAGGTTGTCGGCTGGATGCGCCAGCTTACCGATGAATGTCACGACCACGGTGCTGCGGTGATGATCCAGCTTACCCATCTGGGGCGGCGGACACGCTGGGACAAGGGCGATTGGCTGCCGTCGGTCTCCACCAGCCATGTGCGCGAACCCGCGCATCGCGCCTATCCCAAGCAGGTGGAAGATTGGGATATTGCCCGTATTATCAAAGACTACGCCGACGGGGCGGAACGAATTCATGCGGCTGGCGTTGATGGGGTCGAGTTGGAGTGCTACGGCCATTTGATGGACCAATTCATGTCGCCCTTCACCAATCGGCTGGACGGCCCCTATGGCGGCCCGCTGGAAAACCGCGCTCGTTTCGCGCTGGATGTGGTCGCGGCAATCCGGGAGCGGGTGGGGGAAAAGTTCCTGATCGGCATGCGTTATACGGCGGATGAGGTGGCAAAAGACGGGATTGATGAGGCGGAAGGCATCGCGATCGGCAAACTCTTTCGCGATTCCGGTCAGGTGGATTTCCTGAACGTGATCCGGGGCCAGATTCACACCGATCCGGCAATGACCGACCTGATCCCGATTCAAGGCATGAAATCCGCGCCGCATCTGGATTTCGCAGGCCGCATCCGGGCGGAAGTGGGCTTGCCCACTTTCCACGCCGCCCGCATCCCCGATGTGGCAACTGCGCGCCATGCCGTGGCCTCCGGCAAACTCGATATGGTCGGCATGACCCGCGCGCATATGACCGACCCGCATCTGGTGCGCAAAATCATCGAAGGACGAGAAGATGATATCCGCCCCTGCGTCGGCGCGAATTATTGCCTCGACCGAATTTATCAAGGCGGGCACGCCTATTGCATCCACAACCCCTCAACCGGGCGTGAGGTGGAGCAACCGCATGAGATTGCAAAGGCAGATGTCCAGAAAAAGGTGCTGATCATCGGCGCAGGGCCAGCGGGATTGGAGGCGGCGCGGGTGGCAGCGCTGCGCGGACATAAAGTCGTCGTGCATGAGGCGGCGCCGCACGCGGGCGGCCAAATTCGCCTGACCGCGCAAACGCCAAGGCGCCGTGAGATGATCGGGATCATTGATTGGCGTTTGGCGCAGTGTGAGAAACTGGGGGTTGTCTTTTATTACAACAGCTTCTCTGATGAATCTACTGTATCACATGAAGCGCCGGATGTGGTGATTGTTGCGACGGGTGGCCTGCCGGAAACCGCGATTTTGGATGGTGGCAATGATCTGGTTGTCTCCTCTTGGGATGTTCTTTCGGGCGATGCCCGCCCCGGCTCCAACGTGCTTGTATATGACGAGGCGGGCGATCCGGCGGGATTGCAAGCCGCCGATATCATCGCGGCTGCTGGTGGCAAAGTGGAGGTGATGACCCGCGATCGCAGTTTTGCGCCAGAGGTAATGGCGATGAATTTGGTCCCCTATATGCGCACGCTGCAAAAGTCGGATGCGGTCTTTACCGTCACATGGCGGCTGCTGTCGGTGCGACGTGATGGCAATGAACTCGTCGCCACCGTGGGGTCGGATTACGGCGATGTGACCCGTGAGCGACGGGTTGATCAGGTGGTGGTCAACAACGGCACGGTGCCGCTCGATGATCTTTATTTCGCGCTGAAACCTGCGTCAAAGAACCTCGGCCAAGTGGATTATGAGGCATTTATCGTGCGCCAACCGCAGCAAGCGCACCCAAACCCCGCTGGCCGTTTCGAGTTGTACCGGATTGGCGATGCTGTCTCATCCCGCAACACCCATGCCGCGATCTATGATGCGTTGCGACTGATGCGCACGATTTAGCGCACGCCTTTGCGGCCCCGTCCGAACGATGCTAAAGGGGCCGCAAATCGTGATGGAGGCCCCGGATGACCGACACTTTGGAACAAGAACGCGCAGAGGCGGCACAGTGGTTTCACAGCCTGCGCGATGAAATCGTCGCAAGTTTCGAGGCGTTGGAAGATCGTCAGACCACGGGGCCAACCGCAACCCTGCCCGCAGGCCGTTTTGAAGTGACGGATACCAAGCGCCGTGCCGATGACGGGTCGGATGCCGGTGGTGGCGTGATGTCGGTGATGCGCGGCGGTCGGGTGTTCGAGAAAGTCGGTGTCAATATCTCCACCGTATACGGCAATCTTGGCGCGGCGGCGCAGAAGGCAATGGCCGCACGCGGGGTGCCGGGGATGGAAAGTGACCCGCGCTTCTGGGCCAGCGGCATCAGCCTTGTCGCCCATATGCAGAACCCGCATGTCCCTGCCGTTCACATGAACACCCGCATGTTCTGGACGCCGCATGCCTGGTGGTTTGGCGGTGGGTCTGACCTCAACCCCTGCATCGAATATGCCGCCGATACCGCGCATTTTCATGATGTGCAGCGCGCGCATCTGGCAGCGCATGGCGATGGGCTTTATGACGAGTTGAAGGCTTGGGCGGATGACTATTTCTTCATTCCGCATCGCGGTCGTGCGCGCGGCGTTGGTGGCATCTTCATGGATGACCGCAACTCCGGCGATTGGGCGGCGGATTTCGCGCTCACGCAGGATATCGGCCGGGCCTTCCTGCCTGCTTTCGTGCCGCTGGTCGACCAACGCCGCGATATCGCATGGAATGACGCGGACAAGGATGTGCAACTGATCCATCGCGGACTCTATGCTGAATACAACCTCGTCTATGATCGCGGCACCAAATTCGGCCTTGCCACCGGCCATGATGCCGATGCGGTGTTGATGAGCCTGCCCCCGATGGCAAAATGGATCTGATTCCCGCCTGGGTCGACGGGGTGTTCCAGCCGGTTGAGAAACTGGCCGTGCATCAGCGCGGTTTGCGGCACAAGGCGGTATCGGTTTTCGTGATGGATGGCTCGAGGGTGCTGATCCAGCAACGCGCCGCCACGAAATACCACACGCCGAACCTCTGGGCCAACACCTGCTGTACCCATCCGCAATGGGCGGAGGATGATCTGACCTGCGCAAACCGCAGGCTGGCGCAGGAATTGGGCATCACCGGGTTGAACCTGATCGCGGCAGGGCAGGTGGCGTACCGCGCCGATGTGGGCGATGGCTTGACCGAGGATGAACTGGTGCAGGTCTACACCGCGCAAGCGGTTGCGACGCTGCCGTTGAC
>NZ_JAKDLJ010000038.1 GCF_030452865.1 Pseudorhodobacter sp. | reverse complement strand
ATAGTGCTGCATGGTTACTCTCCGCTTGCCGGGGTAATGTAGGGGCGCGCGCGATGGGGGACAACCGGGTGCGCTATTTTGCCAGACGCAGGAGTGCGACGCCGATCAATGTGATCGCGGTTGAAATCACTTTGGCGAGGTCGAGCTTTTCCTTGAGCAAGAACACCCCGATTAGCAATGCAAAGACGATCGAGGTTTCGCGCAACGCAGTGACAAGGGCGATGGGGGCTTGGGTGAAGGCCCAGATTACCATTGCATAGGCGGCAAAGCTGGCGGAGCCACCAAGCAGCAGCACCCGTTTGCCCTTGGTGACCAGCCCGCGCAATTGCCGTGGGGCGCGAAAGCCGATGTAGCCCGCCATCAGCACGACGTTTCCGATTGCAAGCCAGCCGTAAAACCCCATCGAGGTGCCTGCGACCCGTGCGCCAAGCCCATCGACAAGCGAATAGGACGCGATGAAACAGCCCGTGATGAGAGCAAGTCGTGCGCCTTGCGGGTTGCGCTGGCCATCGCTGCGGCGCACCAATGCCATCGAGAGGATGCCAAGGCCGATTGTCAGGATCGCGGCGATTTCGATGGGGTGCAGAACCGTGCCGAGAAAGATCACGGAAATGGCGGCCACGATCATGGGGGCCGAACCGCGCGCAATCGGATAAACTTGGGTCAGATCGCCTGCATGATAGGCGCGCAGCAGGAACATCTGATAGCCGAAGTGCAGCGCGATACCGGTAACGAGATAGGGCAGGCTGGCTGCGTCGGGTGCAGGGGACAGCAGCAGCACGATCAGCGCGAGCGGCAGGTGCCCGATTACAACCGCAATCATGTTGAGTTCCTTGTCCGCAGCCCCCTTGACCATTGCATTCCAAGTCGCGTGGAGGGCGGCGGCCATCAGCACCGCGCAAAAGACTTGAAAGCTCATCTGGATTGCGCCTTTCGGGATATGTCCGGCACAGTAGTCGGCTGCGGGCGGGATGCAAGTGTGGCATTCTGTTTGCCGTTGGTATCGGTCGGCACGCCTGAATGTCGGCCTCTCAGTGAAGACCGGTCCGGTGCAGGAGCCTGCTTTCCTGCCGGGTGAGGCAGAGTCGGGCGGTGGCTTTGAAGCAACCGGATTGCTGGTGCGGGAGTTCGGGGAACAGGGTCAGCACCTCATGGCGCGCCTCACTGTCGAGGGCGTTGAGATCATTGGCTCCAGGGAAAAAACTCTCGCTTGGTGTGCCATTGGCGAAGACCACCTCATGCTGATCGAACAGCAGGTGAACATAGGTCACCTTTCCGCCGCTGCACTGGCTGACACCGGGGTTGCCAAGCAGGTATTTGGCGGCGACGAAAACCTCATCCGTGCCGAAATGCAGATCGTTGGAAGTGGCGGAAATCAGCATGCGGTGATTGGGCGATACCGAAAGATCGTGGCTGTTGTCCAGCGTACCTGCCGCGATGGTGATCGGAGCGAGGCCATCTTTTGCGGCGACAGTGCGCTTGCCGATCCAGCGTAGCGGTTGTGCGCCGTTGTCGCGGGTGGTCACAAAGTCGTCGGGGCGCAGGTCTTCGACCGGGCGCGGACCTTTCGGTGTGGCGATCATTGTGCCGGCACGAAAGCAGATCACCAGATTGCTGTAGGCGGTCTGGCCAATATAATTACCGGCGCTGAGCGTGATATTGTCGCCCGGATGCACGCGGATACTGAAAGCGTTGTAATATTCGCCGTTCTGGCCGCCGTTGTTGTTGTAGGTTGTCCCGTTGTAGATTCGGATCAGATAGGCGGTTCCGGTTTGCCCGGTCGTATTGTTGGTCAAGGTGTAGCTGTAGACCGATTGCGCCAGCCGTCCCGCTGTATAGAGGCCATCAAAGGCCGAATTCAGGGTTTGACGGGAGGTATCGAGCGTTTGGCCACTCGTGTTGGCTTCGTCGTCGAAAATAGGATCATTGTCGCGGATATTCATCACGGCAGGCGTGCCGCTGACGGTGAAGGTTCCGGTATTGATCGAGGTGCCGGGGCGCCCGAGATCAGAGTTGGAGAACGCAAGGAAGGAATAGACTGCCATTGATCTTATACCACTCAAACGCGAAAAAGCTGCCCATTGTTGCCCGCGATGAAGCCAATGGTGTCATTGATGGCATATTGTCAGCGCAGATTGCGGCTGAAATGTGGCGCATTGCTTGGTCGCTTCGTGTCGGGAATTCACGAAAGCGCGCGGCGCAACGGTCGAAAGCGGAAACGTGAAATGCGGGAAAGATTGCGATAGGCACCGGGCTGCGCTATGGCAGAAGCAGCAGGATTTGGAGGGGTTATGAGCAGAGCATTTGTTTTTCCGGGGCAGGGATCGCAGGCAATCGGAATGGGGCGCGCACTGGCAGATGCCTATCCAGCGGCTCGGGCGGTGTTTGACGAAGTGGATGAGGCGCTGGGCGAAAAGCTGTCGGCACTGATCTGGGAAGGTGCCGCTGACGATTTGACCCTCACGCAAAATGCGCAACCTGCAATCATGGCGACCTCGATGGCGGCGCTGGCGGCGCTGGAAGCGGAGGGCTTGGGGATGGCGCATGTGTCCTTTGTCGCGGGCCACAGCCTTGGCGAGTATACCGCACTTTGCGCGACCGGGGCGATTGATCTGGCTGATACCGCGCGGCTGTTACGGATCCGGGGAGCCGCGATGCAGGAAGCGGTTCCGGTGGGTGTGGGCGCGATGGCGGCGGTGTTGGGGTTGGATTATGACGCGGTGACGGAGATTGCGGCAGAAGCTGCGGGCGACGAGGTGTGTCAGGTCGCCAATGACAACGATCCGGCGCAGGTGGTGATTTCGGGCCACCGTGACGCGGTGGAGCGGGCCTGCGTCATTGCCAAGGCCAAAGGTGCCAAACGGGCGTTGTTGCTGCCGGTATCGGCACCGTTCCATTGCGCCTTGATGGAGCCTGCGGCAGCAGTGATGGGCGAAGCCCTGGCCGGGGTTGTGGTGCGTGACCCATCGGTGCCGGTGGTGGTGAATGTGCGTGCCGAAGCGGTGGAGGATGCCGACCGCGTGCGCGCGCTGCTGGTGGCGCAGGTGACGGGTGAGGTCCGTTGGCGCGAATCCGTGCAATGGCTGGCGCGGGCGGGGATCACTGAATTCTGGGAAATTGGCGCGGGCAAGGCTCTGTCGGGGATGATCAAGCGGATCGAGAAAGACACGGTGCAGCGCAATTTTGGCACGCCGGAGGATATTGGTGCGTTGAAAGGTTGAGCGATTGGCCCTTGGCGGGCCGCTGGGGGGCGTTTGCCGCCCCCCAGACCCCCCGGCAGGATATTTTCGCAGAGAAGACGGGGGCAGGGTGTTCGCAATGTGATGCTGCGGTTGCCGGAGGAGTGGGGCGGGATTTTGGATACATGTGGAAAAACGGGAGTTTCGATGTTTGATCTGACGGGAAAGAATGCGCTGGTGACAGGGGCGTCGGGCGGGATTGGCGGTGAAATTGCGCGGGTCTTGCATGGTGCGGGGGCGACAGTGGCACTGTCTGGTACGCGCGGCGGGCCGTTGCAGGCGTTGGCGGCGGAACTCGGCAGTCGGGCGCATGTCTTGACCTGCGATCTGTCGGATGCGGCGTCGGTGGAAGCATTGCCGAAGGCGGCGGTGGCGGCGCTGGGGTCAGTCGATGTTTTGGTGAACAACGCCGGGATCACGCGGGACAATCTGTTCATGCGTATGTCGGATGACGAATGGGCGTCGGTTCTGGAGGTCAATCTGACCTCCACCTTTCGGCTGTGTCGTGGGGTTTTGCGCGGCATGATGAAGGCGCGTTGGGGGCGGATTGTGAATATCTCGTCCGTCGTGGGGGCGACCGGAAATCCGGGGCAGGCCAATTATGCGGCATCCAAGGCCGGGATGGTCGGCATGTCGAAATCACTGGCCTATGAGGTTGCCTCGCGCGGGATTACGGTGAATTGCGTGGCACCGGGGTTCATCACCACAGCGATGACTGAAAAGCTGACCGAGGAACAGAAGGCCAAGATTCTGACACAGGTGCCGGCCGGGCGGATGGGCGAGGCCGCAGAGATTGCGGCGGCCTGTCTCTATCTGGCCAGCCCGGAGGCGGGTTATGTCACCGGGGCGACCTTACATGTGAATGGTGGCATGGCGATGTTGTGAGCGCGGCTGCGCCGGGCGATTCTATCTGCGTTATGATGTATTCTCGCCTTGCGCGGTGCCGCAGAAAACGTCTGCCTCTCGCATTGTTCCCTTGATTTGACGCATCATATGGCCCTACATCCATGTAAGTGAAAGCGTTTGCCTCTGACAAAGACTGTGTTATAGGCGGCGCTGACGAAGCCGGGATGTGGTTGCATTTCGGCTTTCCGGATTTTCCGGGATGAGCCGCTCCTATGAGCACGAAAAAAGATCGGGAAGAATTTTCCCGGAACTGAATGAGGGACTGACATGAGCGACATCGCTGACCGCGTGAAGAAGATCGTCGTCGAGCATCTGGGCGTCGAAGAGGACAAGGTTGTTGAAAACGCCTCGTTCATTGATGATCTGGGCGCGGACAGCCTTGACACAGTGGAGCTGGTCATGGCGTTTGAGGAAGAATTCGGGATTGAAATTCCGGATGACGCCGCAGAAACCATTCAGACTTTTGGCGATGCCGTGAAGTTCATCACGTCGGCGTCCTGAACTGCCCGACGGGTCTGATATTCGGAAATGGCACCCCTTGGCGGGTGCCGTTTTCATTTTGGCGCGCGTAAAAGCGCCGGGGTCGCGTCCTGCGCGTGTTGCGCGGCGTGGGGTTGGCGTGTATCCCTGACCCGGAGTTTTACATAATCGACGGAGGGCGCCGATGCGTCGAGTGGTTGTCACGGGTCTTGGGATGGTAACGCCATTGGCTTGCGGGGTGGAGGAAACCTGGTCGCGGCTGATTGCCGGTCAGTCGGGCGCGGGGCCGATCACGCGGTTCGATCCATCGGGCGTTGTGACGCAATATGCCTGTGAGATTCCGCTCGGCGATGGGACGGAAGGCACGTTCAATCCGGATGACTGGATGGAACCGAAAGACCGCCGCAAGGTCGATGACTTTATTCTTTATGGCATGACGGCGGCGGTGCAGGCGGTGCGGGATTCAGGGTGGGAGCCTGAAACGGAGGATGATCGGTGCCGGACGGGTGTGATGATCGGGTCTGGTATCGGCGGTCTGTCGTCGATTGCCGAAACCGCGGTTCTGATCAAGGAGCGTGGGGCCAAGCGGGTTTCACCGTTTTTCATTCCCGGTGCGCTGATCAATCTTGTGTCGGGGCAGGTCTCTATCAGGTTCGGGTTCAAGGGGCCGAACCATGCGGTTGTGACGGCTTGTTCCACCGGCGCACATGCGATTGGCGATGCGGCACGGATGATTGCCTTCGACGATGCCGATGTGATGGTGGCAGGCGGCGCGGAAAGCCCGATTTCGGAGATCGGGATTGCCGGGTTCAACGCTTGCAAAGCCTTGTCCACGAAGCGCGCCGATGATCCGACCAAGGCGAGCCGACCCTATGACGCGGACCGTGACGGGTTTGTCATGGGCGAGGGCGCGGGCGTGGTGGTGCTTGAGGAATATGAGCATGCGAAAGCCCGCGGCGCGAAGATTTACGCCGAGGTTCTGGGCTATGGCATGTCGGGGGATGCTTATCACATCACCGCCCCGGCAGAGGATGGGGATGGCGGCTATCGGTCGATGCAGATGGCTTTGAAGCGGGCGGGGTTGGTGCCCGGCGATATTGACTATATCAACGCACACGGGACATCGACCATGGCCGATACGATTGAACTGGGCGCGGTGGAGCGCTTGATGGGTGACGCGGCGGCGGGCGCGGTGATGAGTTCGACGAAATCAGCAATCGGGCATTTGCTGGGCGCGGCTGGCGCGGTGGAGGCGATCTTCTGTATCCTCGCGCTGCGTGATCAAGTGGCGCCGCCGACGATCAATCTGGACAACCCGGCGGTGATCCCGAAGCTGAACCTTGCGCCGAACAAGGCGGTCAAGCGCCGGATTGACGTGGCGTTGTCAAACTCCTTCGGCTTTGGCGGCACCAATGCCAGCCTGATCATGGGGAAGGTGCGCGCATAATGTGGAGGGCGATTGCATCGAACGCGCTGACATTCTTTATCGTTGCGCTGATCGTGGCGGCGGGGCTGCTGGCCTGGGGCCGGCAGGAGTATCAGGGGCCGGGGCCGTTGGTGGATGCCGCCTGCGTGAAGGTGGATCGAGGGGCGTCGCTGTCTGTGGTCAGCCGCCAGTTGGAAACCAGCGGTGTGATTTCTGATGCGCGGATTTTCCGGATCGGGGCGGATTACGGTGGTCACGGTGCGAAGCTGAAATTCGGGAGTTATCTGGTGCCGGCTGCGGCCTCGATGGATCAGGTGGTTGGGATCATCACGGCGGGCGGGCAATCGACCTGCGGCCGCGAGGTGAATTTCCGTATCGGGATTGCGAAAGCCGATGTGATCCTGCGGGAGTTGGACGCAGCGACCAACCGTTATGTGGAAGTGGTATCTTTTGATCCGGCGGCGGAAGCGGCCCCAAAGGAATATGTCGATGCGGGTGATGATGGCGATCTGCGCTACCGCGTGACGCTGGCCGAAGGCGTGACGAGCTGGCAGGTGGTGGAGGCGTTGAAACGTGCGGATTTCCTGACCGGAACGATTGAGAAAGTTCCGGCGGAGGGGAGTCTGTCTCCGTTCAGCTATGAGGTGGTCAAGGGTAGCACGCGGGCGGAGTTGATCGCGGAGATGGAGGCACGTCAATCTCAGGTTCTGGCCGATCTTTGGGCCAGCCGGGCACCGGATCTGCCTTATGCGACGCCGGAGGAGGCGCTGGTCATGGCCTCCATCGTCGAAAAGGAAACCGGCATTCCAGAGGAGCGCAAGCAGGTGGCGAGCGTCTTTGTGAACCGCTTGCGCAAGGGGATGAAGTTGCAAACCGACCCGACGGTGATTTACGGTATCACCAAGGGCGAGGGAATTCTGGGGCGTGGGTTGCGGCAATCGGAACTGCGGCGCGAGACACCTTATAACACCTATGTCGTTGACGGTCTTCCACCGACGCCGATTGCCAACCCCGGTGCGTTGAGCATTGAGGCGGCGTTGAATCCCGACGACACGCCATATGTGTACTTCGTCGCCGACGGCAGCGGCGGTCATGCGTTTTCGTCTACGCTGGAGGACCATAACGCCAATGTTGCCAAATGGCGCAAGATCGAGGCGGAACGCGGGCAGGTAGGGGAAACGGGTGTTCAAGGGAACTGACTTTCTTAACGGATCGTGAAGGCTGCGTTCATCTAACGTATTGTTACGAAACGAGTTTATCTTGACTCTGCGCACGATCTGCGCTAGGTCTTGAGGCATGCTAGAAGAAGTGGGCAAGCGGCCTGGGGGTGACCCCGGTGCCGCTTTTTCATTTCGCTCGTGCGGGGACATGCATGAGAGGCGGGTGCAGCAATAATGACAACAAATATTCTGGTGGGGAATATCCTTGTAGGGGAGGAGCCGCTGGCAGATTTGCTGGCGACGACGGAAGAAATCTTTCGCGATGCCGCGGTGGAATTGGCGCGGGCCGTCAGGGCCGCGCGACCTGACGTGGGCGTAGATGGCAAAGCCGCCATCCAAGCCATTCGGGACATGAAGGCCGCGTTTCAACTGGCCATGGATGAAAGGAACAAACTTGGAAAACTCCGCGAAAAGACCGCTGGGATCGTCGGGGATAGCGTGCTCGACCTCGACGCGGCGCGCGATGAAATCGGGCGCAGGCTGGCTCGCCTCCGCGACGCCGGAGCGGGTGACTGAGTTTCTGACAGGGCTGGGCGACAATGCGCTTCCGGCCCTGCCGTGGATTTTTGAATTCTGGGCCTTGCCGCATCAACTGCCACCTGAGGGCGCGTGGAAATCCTGGGTGATCATGGGGGGGCGCGGGCCGGGGGAAAAACCCGCGCCGGAGCCGAATGGGTGCGCAGCCTGGTTGAAGGTGCGCTTCCCGGTGATCCGGGACGGGCAAGTCGGGTGGCGCTGGTGGGGGAAAGCGTCGATCAGGTGCGCGATGTGATGATTTTTGGCGATAGCGGGATATTGGCCTGCACCCCCCCCGACCGCCGCCCCAAATGGGAGGCGACGCGCGAGCGGCTGGTGTGGGAGAATGGTGCGACAGCGATGGTCTATTCGGCGCATAACCCCGAAAAATTGCGAGGGCCGCAGTTTGATGGGGCTTGGGTCGATGAGTTGGCGAAATGGCCGAATGCGCAAAAGACCTGGGATATGCTGCAATTCGCGTTGCGTTTGGGAGAGCATCCGCAACAGGTGGTGACGACGACACCACAGAATGTGGAGGTGTTGAAGGCGGTGTTGAAGAACCCCTCAACCGTTTCGACCCATGCGCCGACGCGGGCGAACCGTGCCAATCTGGCGGCGTCTTTTCTTGAGGAGGTGGAGCGGCGCTATGGCGGCACCACGCAGGGGCGGCAAGAACTGGAGGGCGTGCTGCTGGAGGAGGCGGAGGGTGCGCTTTGGGCGCTTGGCGCTTTGGACGCGGGCCGGGTGGAGCGCGCGCCGGAGTTGAGCCGGATCGTCGTGGCGGTGGACCCGCCGGTGACGGGGCATGCCGGGTCGGATGAATGCGGCATCATGGTTGTGGGGGCGGTGACCGAGGGGCCGCCGCAGACGTGGCGGGCGTTCGTGTTGGAGGATGCGAGTGTGACGGCGGCCTCCCCCGATACCTGGGCGCGGGCGGTGATTGCGGCCAAGGAACGCTTTGGCGCGGATCGGGTGGTGGCCGAGGTCAATCAGGGCGGCGATATGGTAGAAACGATCCTGCGCCAGATTGATCCGTTGGTGGCGTATCGCGCAGTTCGGGCGTCTCGCGGCAAGGTGGTGCGGGCCGAGCCGGTGGCGGCACTTTATGAGCAAGGGCGGGTCAGGCATTTGCCCAATCTCGCCGCGTTGGAGGAACAGATGTGCCAGATGACGCGGCTGGGGTTTCAGGGCAAGGGCAGCCCGGACCGGGTGGATGCGCTGGTCTGGGGTTTGACCGATTTGATGATTGATGCGGCGGCGCATTGGCAACGCCCCAGCGTACGCACGCTTTAACCGGTCTTAAACCATTTCCTTCAGAAAGAGATCAACCAAGGGCGCAAGGCCCGGAGCGCCAAGGGCGCGAAGTTAAAAGGAGCTGACCCAGATGGTTTTCGATTTCCTGAAACGGGGTGCTGCGGTGGTGCCGGAGCAGAAAGCATCGGCGACGGGCCCGGTGATCAACTACGCCACTTCCGGCCGCGTGGCATGGAGCCCGCGCGACACGGTGAGCCTGACGAAAACCGGGTTTCTCGGCAATCCAATAGGCTTTCGGGCGGTCAAGCTGATTGCGGAATCGGCGGCGGCTTTGCCGTTGGTTTTGCAGGATTGCCAGCGCCGCTATGAGGTGCATCCGCTGTTGGCGCTGATGGCGCGGCCCAATCTGGCGCAGGGCCGGGCCGAGTTTATGGAAGCGGTCTACGGGCAGTTGCTTTTGTCGGGGAATACCTATGTGGAGGCGGTGCCGGGGGTTGGTGATCTACCGGGGGAGCTGCATGTTCTGCGCTCTGACCGGATGAACCTGATCCCCGGCGCCGATGGATGGCCGGTGGCGTATGACTATACGGTGGGTGCGCGTAAGCATCGGTTTGATATGACCAATGGCGCGACCCCGATTTGCCATATCCGCAATTTCCACCCGCAGGATGACCATTACGGCTTTTCGCCGATGCAGGCGGCAGCAGTGGCGTTGGACGTGCATGTCGCGGCCTCGCAATGGTCGAAGGCGCTGTTGGACAATGCCGCAAGGCCAAGCGGCGCGATTGTTTACAAAGGGGTCGATGGGCAGTCGCAGCTTTCGAACGATCAATATGACCGGTTGTTGAATGAGATGGCATCGCACCACCAGGGCGCGCGCAATGCGGGGCGACCGATGCTGCTGGAAGGCGGGCTTGACTGGAAGCCGATGGGGTTCAGCCCGTCGGATATGGAGTTTCAGAAAACCAAAGAGGCGGCGGCGCGGGATATTGCGATTGCGTTTGGCGTGCCGCCGATGCTGCTGGGGATACCGGGGGATGCGACCTATGCCAATTATCAGGAGGCGAACCGGGCGTTTTTCCGGCTGACCGTGTTGCCGCTTGTGACCAAGGTGACGGCGGGGCTGTCGCATTGGCTGGCGGGGTTTTCAGGTGAAATGGTGGAGATGAAGCCGGATCTGGACCAAGTGCATGCCTTGGC
Organism: Pseudorhodobacter sp.; assembly: GCF_030452865.1. Classification (GTDB taxonomy): domain Bacteria; phylum Pseudomonadota; class Alphaproteobacteria; order Rhodobacterales; family Rhodobacteraceae; genus Pseudorhodobacter. The sequence continues at coordinate 5,119 of NZ_JAKDLJ010000038.1, read as the reverse complement.
GACGGAGCGCGACCAGCAATGGGCGCGGGTCGGGGCGGCGGATTTCCTGACGCAAAGTGAGAAGCGGGCAATCTTGGGCCTTCCTGCGCTGGCGGAGGAAGCATGAGCCAGCAAGGGGTAGAGCAAGGCGGCTCGCGCTATCTTTACGACAGTTTTGACGCGGCGGCAGCAAGGATCGAGGCGAATGAGCGGGTGGCGCAGGAGCGTTGGACCGGCCTCGAATATCGGCTGGGCCAGATTGAAGGCTTGCTGGACCGGCTGGAGCGGCGGATCTGGTTTGGGGTTTACGGGGTGGCGGCGTTCCTGCTGGCGCAGGGGGCGGAAGCTTTGTTGAAAGCGGCGATGAGGTAGAGACATGGGATATATGGATAATCACGGCGCACCGGAGCGCAAGTTTCATAGGCCGGAAGCCGGATTGGTGATGACGGACGGCCGGTTGATCGAAGGCTATGCCAGCCTGTTTGGCAAGCGCGATCAGGGCGGCGACGTGGTGCAGAAGGGCGCCTATGCCGCCAGTTTGAAGGCGCTGGCCGGGGCGGGGCGGCGGGTCAAGATGCTGTGGCAGCATGACCCGGCGCAACCTATCGGCATCTGGGACGAGGTGCGGGAGGATGGGGTCGGGCTTTACGTCAAGGGCCGTATTCTCGCCGATGTCGAAAAGGGGCGCGAGGCGACAGCGTTGTTGGCGGCGGGTGCGATTGACGGCTTGTCGATCGGTTATCGGACCCTGCGGGCCGAGAAGGATGGCAAGGGTCAACGGCTCTTGTCGGAGTTGGAGCTGTGGGAGGTGTCGCTGGTGACATTTCCGATGCAGGCAGAGGCGCGGGTGGCGGTGAAGGCCGAAGGGGTGGCTGACACCTGGTGCAATCTGGCCAAGGTTTTCGACGAGGCACGGCAGGAGTTGGCGTTGGCTCGGGGCGTGTTGCGCCCGCATTGAATTTGTATGCGCCCTGCAAGATGGGGTGCGTTCAAATGCCGGGCCGCATCGGTTGAGCAATCACCGGACCGGCCTTTCACGACCAAGAACCCAAAAGGAACATGAGATGACCGAGATGCAGGCTCGGGCCGGGGAAGATCTGTCCCTCGCCCACCAACCGGGTGCGGAAGTGAAATCCGCTATGGCTGGATTTTTGAAGGAATTCAGCGGCTTTCGGGCCGAAGTGAAGACATCATTGCAACAACAGGAAGAGCGACTGACCATGATTGACCGTAAATCGAAAAGCTACGCCCGCCCCGCGCTTTCGGCTGCTGCCGAAGTGGAAGTGCCGCATCAGAAAGCCTTTAGCGCTTATTTGCGCTCCGGCGATGATGACGGATTGCGCGGCCTTGTGCTGGAAGGCAAGGCGCTGAATACAACGGTGAACGGTGACGGTGGGTTTCTGGTCGCGCCTCAAACGGCAGAGCTGATCCGCTCGCTGTTGCTCACCACCTCCTCGATCCGCGCGATTGCCAATGTGGTGAATGTGGAGGCGAGCAGCTATGACGTGTTGATCGACCGCACCGAAGTGGGTAGCGGTTGGGCGACGGAACTGGTGGCGCAGACGGAAACCTCGACCCCGACGATTGAACGGATTTCTATTCGTCTGCATGAGTTGTCTGCGATGCCGAAGGCCAGCCAGCGTTTGCTGGATGACAGCGCCTTTGACGTGGAAAGCTGGCTTGCGGACAAGATTGCCAACCGGTTCATTCGGGCGGAAGCGGCGGCGTTCATCAATGGCGATGGTGTGGACAAGCCCAAGGGCTTTATGCAACCGGCCAAGGTTGCCAATGCGTCCTGGGCTTGGGGCAGTATCGGCTATGTTCCGACAGGTGCTGCGTCTGATTTCGCGGCGACCAATGCAGCCGATTGCATCATCAATCTGGTTTACGCGCTGTCGGCCACCTACCGCGCGAATGCCAGTTTTGTGATGAACTCCAAGACGGCAGGTGCGGTTCGCAAGATGAAGGATGCCGATGGCCGCTTCTTGTGGTCGGATGGTTTGGCCGCAGGGGAACCGGCACGGTTGATGGGGTATCCGGTACTGATTGCCGAGGATATGCCGGATATTGCGGCGAATGCCTATGCGATTGCCTTTGGTGATTTCGCGGCAGGTTACACCATTGCCGAACGCCCCGATCTGCGGATCATGCGCGACCCCTTCAGCGCCAAGCCACATGTGTTGTTCTATGCCACCAAGCGCGTTGGCGGGGATGTGACCGACTTTGCGGCGATCAAACTGCTGAAATTCGCGGTGTCCTGAGCCGCGCGAAGACGGCCCGACCCCCAGCTTGGGGTCGGGTTTTCAGGCACGCGCTGGGGTTCGACCTTGACCCGCATCGTCTAGCTGCTCCCCCCGTCCGAGCGATGCGGGGCGCGTGCCTGAGTTTTTGGCGGGAGTTTCTGGAGAAATGCGAATGAGATTGATCGAGCAAACGACGGTTCCCGCTCTGGCGCTGCCGGTGCAGGCGCTGAAGAACCATCTGCGGCTTGGCACGGGGTTTGCCGATGACGGGATGCAGGATGGGTTGATTGAAAGCTATCTGCGCGCGGCGATGGTTGCGATTGAAGGGCGGATTGGCAAGGTTTTGATCGCGCGGGATTATCTATGGGTGCTGGAGGATTGGCGCGGCGCGGATGCACAGGCGTTGCCGGTGGCACCGGTGACAGCGATTGCCTCGGTCACTCTGCGCGATGCGGCGGGCGGCGGTCAGGCGGTGCCGAACGTAGCTTACCGGTTGGTGAAAGACACGCATCGGCCACGGGTGCAGGCGGTGGGTTCTGCGTTGCCGCAGGTGCCACAGGGCGGCTGTGTTGAGATTGCCTTTACCGCCGGGTTTGGCGCTGCTTGGGCCGACATAGCTGCTGATTTGGCGCAGGCGGTGTTGATGCTGGCAGCGGAATATTATGAGCATCGACATGAGGGCGGCGCGCGTGAGGCGGGCGGCTTGCCGTTCGGGGTCGTGACGCTGATTGAGCGCTGGCGCAATGTTCGTGTGCTTGGGGGGGCCGGGGCATGAAGCCGGTAGAGCTTTCCCGCGCGCTCCTGTTGGAAGCGCCGGTTCAGGTGGCGGATGGCATGGGCGGGTTTTCCCTGACATGGGCAGCACTTGGCACCGTTTGGGCCGAGGTTTTGCCGGGAACAGGGCGCGATGTCGCGGGCGAAGAAGTGGTTTTGTCATCGGTCCCGTACCGGATCACCGTTCGCGGTGCGCCGCAGGGGGCAGAGTCTCGCCCCGTTCCCGGCCAGCAGTTTCGTGATGGCGTACGGATTTTCACGATTCTTGCGGTGACCGAGCGTGATGCCGCCGGGCGCTACCTCGTTTGCTTCGTGAAAGAGGAGGTTCTGCCATGAGCTATGGATCGGCAGTCGCCTTGCAGGCGGCGATATTTACGGCGCTGGCAGGGGCCGCGGCATCGGCGGGCGTATCGGTTCTGGACGCGATGCCTTCGGGGACCGGATCGGGGACATTCATTCTGATCGGACCGGAGGATGTACGCGACCAATCCGACAAGACCGGCGGTGGTGCGGAACATCACCTGACAGTTTCCGTGATCAGCGATGCGGCGGGGTTTCATGCCGCAAAAACGATTGCTGTCGCGGTCTGTGATGCGCTGGATGGCGCCGGTTTGTCCTTGGCGCGCGGGCATCTCGTGAACCTGTCGTTCGAACGCGCGAAAGCGTTGCGTCTGGACGCCGGAAGCGCACGGCGCATTGACCTGCGGTTCAGGGCGCGGGTGCAGGATTGAGCCAACGGCCCCGAAATTGGGGCAATACCTTTCAAAATGGAGATGAACGATGGCAGTGCAAAGCGGCAAGGATCTGTTGGTCAAGCTGGATATGGTCGGCGATGGCAGTTTCGAAACAATCGCGGGGCTGCGTGCCACGCGGATCAGTTTCAACGCGGAAACGGTGGACGTGACCAGCCTTGAAAGCCAGGGCGGCTGGCGCGAATTGCTGGCGGGGGCAGGCGTGAAGACGGCCTCCATCTCCGGCTCTGGCGTGTTTCGGGACGCGGCGACGGATGAGCGGGCGCGCCAGATCTTCTTTGACGGTGAAATCCCGGCTTTTCAGGTGATCATTCCGGATTTCGGCGTGGTGGAGGGCACCTTCCAGCTTTCGGCAATCGAATATGCGGGAAGCCATAATGGCGAGGCGACATATGAGATGACGATGGCCTCGGCAGGCGCGTTGACGTTCACGGCGCTCTGATGGCCAATCCGTGGACGGGGGAAGTCGCGGTCGTGCTGGATGGCACGCGCCATATTGCCAAGCTGACCCTTGGGGCGCTGGCGGAGCTTGAGGCAGCTTTGGAAACCGGTTCGCTGATCGAACTCGTGGAACGGTTTGAGGCCGGGCGGTTTTCGACGCGGGATGTTCTGGCGCTGTTGGTGGCCGGTCTGCGCGGCGGTGGCTGGAATGGTACGGCAACGGATCTGCGCACGGTCGAGATCAGCGGCGGTCCGGTGGAGGCGGCGCGGGCAGCGGCGGAATTGCTGGCGCGGGCGTTTTCTGTTCCGGGGGAGACATGACAGGCATCGACTGGGCCGGGTTGATGCGGGTGGGTCTGCACGGCCTTGGCCTGACGCCCCGCGATTTCTGGCGGCTGACGCCGGTGGAATTACGGATCAAGCTGGGGGCGGCGGCCAGTGCCGCCCCTCTTACGCGCGCGCGCCTTGAGGATTTGGCGCGCGCTTTTCCGGATGTGAAAAGGGGGCCGAAGGATGGCTGATATCGACGGGTTGGAAGACCAGATCGCGGCTTTGGAAACCTCGCTTGACGGTGCGGGCGGTATGGTCGCGGCGTTCGAGGGCGAACTGTCGCGTATGCGGGAGAGTTTAGTGTTCACCGGACGCGAGGTGAACACGCTTTCCACCAGCATCGGCGGCGGGTTGCGGCGGGCTTTTGATGGCTTGGTGTTCGACGGGATGAAGCTGTCGGATGCGCTGAAGGGCGTGGCGCAACGGATGATTGATACCGTTTATTCGGTCGCAATGAAGCCGGTGCAGAATGCGCTTGGCGGGTTGGTCGCGAACGGGATGAACTCACTTTTGTCGGGGGTAATGCCTTTCGCCGACGGCGGCGCGTTTTCGCAAGGGCGTGTGATGCCGTTTGCCAAAGGCGGGGTTGTCTCCTCCCCC
>NZ_JAKDLJ010000364.1 GCF_030452865.1 Pseudorhodobacter sp. | reverse complement strand
GTGATGGACCTGAACGACTTCGAGTTTGACGCCTATCTCGCCAATGATCGCACGCTCGCCGACCCAGAAGTGATCGCCGTCGAGCGCAAGGGCCGGGTCTTGTTGCGGGTGATCAATGCCGCGGCGGCGACCGTGTTCTGGATCGACACCGGTGGGGTGCCTGCGCGTCTGGTGGCGGTCGATGGCCACGGCGTTACGCCTATGACGGGGACGCGCTTTGGTTTGGCTATGGCGCAGCGTCTTGATCTGGAAATTGAACTGCCGGATGCGGGGGCCTTTCCGATCCTCGCCCTGCGCGAAGGTGCGCGGCACCGCAGGTGCCGAAGTGCGCAGAATTGACGATCTGGCAGAATTTGAAAGCAGCGCGTTCGATCTTGACCTTGCGCAGGAAAGGCTGCTGCGGGCGGCACCTGTGGTCGGCGCGCCGACCCTTGCGCCGCGCCCGGTGGATCGGACCCATATGATCATGCTGGGCGGCGCAATGCAGCCTTACCTCTGGACTATCAACGGACAGGTCTGGGGCAATCACACCCCGCTCACCGCCAAGACCGGCGAGCGGGTGCATCTGTCGTTTCACAACATGTCGATGATGGGGCATCCGATGCACTTGCACGGGCATGTGTTCCAGGTGGTGAACATCAACGGTCAAACCTTCGATGGTGCGATCCGCGACACGGTCTATGTGCCGCCGATGTCGATGGTGACGGTTGCACTGGATGCCGGTGAGGCCGCGCGCTGGATGCTGCATTGCCATCACATGCCGCATCTTTCCACCGGTATGATGACCGAGTTTGCCGTGTCGGCCTGAGACATCCGCCATCGGAGGACAACGTCGCCTGGTGGCGAAACACATTCACAAGCGCGCTTCCCCCGCATGGCCAAAAGCCAACCGCAAGAAAGCCGCATCAGCGCCGCAGGGTCGGCGAAGACAGATTGGAGATCGTATCATGAACAAAGGACTCATTGGCGCACTCGTTGTAGCCATTATCGCAGCGGCGGGTTGGTATTGGACACAAGGCCAGGCCACCAAAGAACCAGTTTCGGCTTCTGCATCGGACGTCTCGCAGGTCGAAGCGGGCGCACCATTGGCCGACGTCATCGTTCCGGCTGAGTTTTCCGCACAAGCCCGTCTGGGTGAGACATATTACAACGCGGTCTGCGCCGCCTGCCACGGCACCAATGCTGCTGGGAAAGACGGCGTAGCGCCCCCGTTTGTCCATCGCATTTACCAGCCCGGCCACCACGGCGACATGGCTTTCGTTCTGGCAGCACGGAACGGCGTGCGGGCGCACCACTGGTCGTTCGGAGACATGCCACCGGTCGAACAACCTCTGACGGATGCAGAGCTCGGCGCGATTGTCGCTTATGTGCGCGAGTTGCAGCGCACCAACGGGATCAACTGATGCGGTGGAGTATCCGCCCTTTTCTCGGAACTACATCGGACCAACCGGCATGAGGTCGGGCATCCTCATTCTCATGGCGGCGGTCCTTCTGGGATCCATCGGGGCCGCCTTCCATATCTTTGCCCCCGACAATGTAGCCGCGACGCGCGGTCGCGTTCTTTATGACGCGAACTGCGCCGCGTGCCACGGCCAAAATCTAGAAGGCCAGCCAGACTGGCGCAGCCCCAGACCAGACGGGCGTTTCCCGGCACCACCACATGACGCGGCCGGCCATACCTGGCATCATTCCGACACCGCCCTGATCGACTATATCACCTTGGGCGGAGAGGAAGCACTGGCGCAGATGGGTGTCAGTTTCGATAGCGCCATGCCAGCTTTCGGCGACGTGCTGAGTACGCAGGAAATCGCCGATATCCTGGCCTACATCAAATCGCGCTGGCCCGACCGCGAGCGCCAGTTCCAGGCGGAACGGAGTGCGTCTGACGGCGGATGATGGGGCGGCTCAGGCGGGGGCAGCAGGATATCCGGCCTCAGACAGCACCGCTTGGACGCGCGCTGTGTCAGCGCTGCTCTCAACCGAAACCTTCCGCGCTGGCATATCGAACTCGATCTGTGCTGCGGGATCAAGGGCGAGGATTGTTTTTTCGACCGTGGATTTGCAGCCGCCGCAATGCATGCCGGGGATGTGGAAAGTTGTCATGATCTTCTCCTTTTTGATGTGTTTACAGATCAACCCGCCGCAAGCGCAGCGCGTTGGTGATGACCGAGACCGACGACAGGCTCATCGCTGCGGCTGCGATCATCGGCGACAGCAACAATCCGGTGACTGGATAAAGCAGCCCGGCCGCGATCGGAACACCTACAGCGTTGTAGGCGAAGGCAAAGAACAGGTTCTGCTTGATGTTGCGCAGCGTGGCGCGGGCGAGTTTGCGCGCTCGCACAATGCCCATCAGATCGCCACCCAGCAAGGTGATGCCCGCACTTTCCATCGCCACATCGGCCCCGGTGCCCATGGCGATGCCGACGTCCGCGGCTGCCAAAGCGGGTGCATCATTTACCCCGTCGCCTGCCATGGCGATCTTGTGACCCTCCTTGCGCAACTGGTCGATCAGTTTCTTTTTGTCTTCCGGCAGGACACCCGCGCGCACCTCGTCGATGCCCAGCGTCGCCGCCACCGCTTGTGCGGTGCGCTCATTGTCGCCGGTCGCCATGATCACCCGCAGCCCTTGCGCATGCAGTTCCTTGATCGCCTGAGCGGTTGATGGCTTGATCGGATCAGCGACCGCGACGATGCCCGCAAGGGCCCCGTCGACAGCAACAAACATTGCCGTTTTGCCGCTGGCCCGCAGCGCATCAGCCTTTTCTTCGGCCTGTGTCGTCTCGAGACCCATCTCTTGCATCATGGCGGTGTTGCCGAGGGCCACGGCGCGACCGCCGACACTGCCGCGCACGCCTTTGCCGGTCACGGCCTCAAAATCCGCAGCGTCCTGCCGGGTAGCCCCTTGCGCCTCGGCACCTTCGACGATGGCCTCGGCCAAAGGGTGTTCGGAGCCGCGCTCAAGGGCCGCTGCAAGTGACAGAATGTCAGCCTCGGTGATTTCACCAAAGGTCACAGTATCAGTCAGTTTAGGCTTGCCCAAGGTCAGGGTGCCGGTCTTGTCGACGATCAGCGTATCGACCCCCGCCATGCGTTCCAGCGCCTCGGCATCCTTGATCAACACCCCGGCCTGCGCCCCGCGGCCGGCTGCAGTGGTGATTGAAATCGGCGTGGCAAGTCCCAATGCGCAGGGGCAAGCGATGATCAGCACCGAGACCGCCGAGGCGATGGCATAAACCAATGCAGGTTCGGGTCCAAAGATCATCCATATTATGAAGGCGAAGATCGAGGTGCCGACCACGGTTGGCACGAAGATCGCCGAGACCCGGTCGGCCATGCCTTGGATCGGCGCACGCGAGCGCCGGGCGTTCGACACCATCGCCACGATCTGCGCCAGCACAGTATCGGCACCGACCTTGCCCGCTTCGATCACCAAGGAGCCGTTCTTGTTGATCGTCGCCCCGGTCACCGCATCGCCTGGTCCTTTCTCAATCGGCATCGACTCGCCGGTCAGCATGCTTTCGTCCAAGGAGGATCGCCCCTCGACCACCACCCCGTCCACCGGCACCGCATCGCCGGGGCGCACCCGCAGCCGGTCGCCTTCCATGATGT
>NZ_JAKDLJ010000363.1 GCF_030452865.1 Pseudorhodobacter sp. | reverse complement strand
GGCGGCGCTGTTTGCGGTGGCGCAGGCGGCATGGCAGATCAATCTTGCGATGGCGTTGGTAGGGGGTGGTGGAGCGCCGGTGCTGGTCTCGGGGTATTACATTTTTGCGCGGGTCTTTTCGGCGCGGATGTTCGGCACGCTCGCAGGATTGATGATCGGTTTGGGCAGTCTTGGCAATATTGCCAGCTCGTTGCCATTGGCCTTTGCCGTGGAAGCCTTTGGCTGGCGTGGGACGCTGTGGGCTTTGGCGGCGCTGACATTCGTGCTGGCCGCTGGGATTTTGTTGCTGGTCCGCGATCCGGAGCGGTTGGGTCTGACGGTGAAAGGCTCTGTGCTGGAGTTGCTGCAAATGCCCGCCGTATGGCTGATCCTGCCCATTGTTGCGGTGAACAATCTGCCGATTGCCGGGCTGCGCGGATTGTGGGTCGCACCTTATCTGGAGCAGGTCTTTGGGCTGGATGCGACCGCGATCGGCAAGGTGACCTTGGCAATGGGGCTCGCGATGGTGCTGGGCAATCTGGCCTATGGTCCGCTTGACCGGCTGTTCGGCACCCGCAAATGGCTGATCTTTGCGGGCAATGCCTTGATGATGTTTGCCCTTGTCGCGCTATGCGCGTGGCCTGCGCGGACTTTGGGGTTCAGCACTTCGATGCTGGCAGCGGTTGGCTTTTTCGGTGCGTCCTTCCCGATGGTCATGGGCCATGGTCGGGCGCTGTTTCCGCCGCATCTGGTGGGGCGGGGCGTTACGCTGCTGAACTTCTTTGGCATCGGCACGATCGGCGTGATGCAGGTTGCCACAGGCCAACTCTATTCGCGGATGCAGGGGACGCAGGCGGAGGAGATCATATTTCCGGTGATTTTCGCGATCTACGCGATATTGATCGCTGTGGCGCTGGTCGTTTACCTTTTTGCGCAAGACCGCACCGATTGACGTAATGCGCCGTCCCCCCTTCCCCCTGCTGACCCTTTGCGCTATGGCGCAGCGATTGCATGAATGGAGGCCATGATGGGCTATAGAGTCGCTGTCGTTGGGGCCACGGGCAACGTGGGCCGCGAAATGCTGAATATCCTTGCGGAGCGCGAGTTCCCGGTGGATGAGATTGTGGCGCTTGCGTCACGCAAATCCATGGGGACCGAGATCAGCTTTGGCGATAAAACCCTGAAATGCAAAGACCTCGATACCTTTGATTTCACCGGTTGGGATATGGCGCTATTCGCCGTTGGGTCGGAGGCGACCAAGATTTATGCGCCGAAAGCGGCAAGCTCGGGCTGTGTCGTAATCGACAATTCCAGCCTCTATCGCTATGACCCGGATGTGCCTCTGATCGTGCCGGAGGTGAATGCCGAGGCGGTTCTGGGCTATCAGAAAAAGATGATCATTGCGAATCCGAATTGTTCCACCGCGCAGATGGTTGTGGCACTGAAACCCTTGCATGACCGCGCGAAAATCAAGCGGGTGGTGGTTTCCACCTATCAATCCGTTTCCGGTGCCGGGAAAGAGGGTATTGATGAGCTTTGGGACCAGACCAAGAGCATCTATAATCCGACGGACGACAAACCCGCCAAGAAATTCACCAAGCAGATCGCGTTCAATGTGATCCCGCATATTGATGTGTTTCTGGATGACGGTTCCACCAAGGAAGAATGGAAGATGGTCGCGGAGACCAAGAAAATTCTTGATAAGTCGATCAAGGTGACAGCGACCTGTGTGCGGGTGCCTGTGTTTGTCGGCCATTCGGAAGCGATCAATATCGAGTTTGAGAATTTCCTCGACGAACACGAGGCCCGCGATATCCTGCGTGAGGCGCCGGGCGTCATGGTGATCGACAAGCGCGAAGATGGTGGCTACATCACGCCGGTCGAATGTGTCGGCGATTACGCGACCTTCATCAGCCGTATCCGGCAGGACAGCACGATCGAGAACGGGATCAATCTGTGGTGCGTGTCGGACAACCTGCGCAAAGGGGCGGCGTTGAACGCGGTGCAGATTGCCGAGGTTCTGGGCCAGCGCTGCTTGAAAAAGGGTTAAGGCGAATGGCGGGGGGCGGGTTTATCCCAGCCCCCCAAGTTTCGATCAAGAGCGCCTTGTGCGCCTGCCGGTTTTTCGTGCGTATCTGGCATTGGAATTGAACGGCGGGTCGAGATAGATCAAGTCCACCGATGCGTCGGCGATGCGGTCGCGCAGCACGGTTGTCGCCATCGTAAAGATGTTTATCCATTTCGCGCCCTTGCTTTGCCTGTCTTGGGTTCAGCTTTCCATGTCCGGGTTAAGGCGGCGCTAACGCAAGCGGTTTGCGGGATCGCGTGCGCCGATCACACCACGACAAAGCTGCCTTTGGCGGGGTCATATTGTTCTAACAGGCCTTCTCCGGTGTCGGTCCAAAGACCGTGCAAGGTCAGCCGGTCATCCTCCACCGCGGCTTTCACGAAAGGGAATGTCATCAGATTTTCCAGCGACACAAGGACAGCTTCCTTTTCCAGCGCGCGGGTACGGTCTGCCTCCGGCACGTCTTTCACCCGCTCAAATCCGGGGCGCAGGATATCCATCCAGCGGCCGACGAAGCTTGTCTTTTCCAGAAGTTCCGGGGCCTGGCCGCAGCACATATCATGGCAGCCCTTGATTCCGCCACAATTCGAATGACCCAGCACAACGATATGGGCGACGCCAAGTGCCTGCACCGCAAATTCCACCGTGGCGGAGGTGCCGTGATTCTGGCCATCCGGCGTATAGGGTGGCACAAGACTTGCAATATTGCGATGAATGAAGAATTCGCCTTCATCCGCGCCGAAAATCGAGGTGACATGCACCCGACTGTCACAGCAGGAAATCACCATCGCGCGCGGATGCTGACCTGATTCTGCGAGACGACGATACCACGCCTTATTGTCCGCATAGGTTGTGGCTTGCCAACCATGATACCGCTGGACTAGATAATGTGGCAGAACTTTGGCACGATTCATCGCTCGCTCCTTGCATTTACGTTTGGCTTTCGTAATCTGTGTTTAACGAAAATTCGAGGGGTTTCGGGCATTGGCAGCAACCTTTTCTTCAACACCTCCGGTCATCCTGACCTCGGGTGTGAATGGAGGCTCGGGTGATATGAAGGCGATGATATTGGAATTGCGACCAAAAGACAGGGTGCATCAGGATGCGGCGCCAATCGCGCTGATCTACAAATCCATGGGGACCAAGGCCGCTGAGGAAGTTGTCAGCCGTGCGTTGGGCGAACTTGCCTTTGCGATGACCTCACTTGCGACGCTGGTGCGCGGCAGTGACCTCGCGGATGTTGCGCGGCAGTTGCGGCGTTTGCAGCGCATGGCGGAGCAGTTGGGGCTGGTCAGCCTTGGCAAGGTCGCCGGTGACGCCCAGAATTGTCTGCGCAACAATGATCTTGTGGCATTTCCGGCAGTCTGGGCGCGATTGGTCCGGGTCGCGGAATGCTCACTGGCCACCGAAACCGGTAGTGTGGACCAGCAGCGATAACTGAAGGTTTGATTTTATGGCGAAAATCGAACGGCATTTGTGATTTTGGGGATTAAGCCCCGCTTGAAAACCTCGTAGGCTTCCATCAGATCATTCTTGTTGGAGCTTGCATTATGCCCGAATTCGCCCCCGCTGACAGTGCCTCC
>NZ_JAKDLJ010000362.1 GCF_030452865.1 Pseudorhodobacter sp. | reverse complement strand
CGGGGGTCCGGGGGCGTGAAGCCCCCGGCGCCCGCCAAAAAGCGGAGCGCCCCACATGCGCCTTCAATCCCTGGAAATCTTCACCGTCGCGCCCCCTGCCCCCGGTTGGGGCGGGCGTTATTGGACCTTCACCAAACTCACCACCGCCTGCGGCATCACCGGTTTCGGCGAATGTTATGCCTCCACCGTCGGCCCCAAGGCGATGCAAGCCGTGATCGAGGATGTGTTCGCTCGACATATGGAAGGCGAAAACCCGGAGAATATCGAGATGATGTTCCGCCGCGCCTATTCTTCGGGGTTTACCCAACGCCCAGATCCCACCGTGATCGGCGCGTTCTCGGGGTTGGAGATCGCCTGCTGGGATATCGTCGGCAAGGCGCGCAACCGTCCGGTCTGGGCGCTTCTGGGCGGCATGATGAACCCGCGCCTTCGCTCCTATACCTATCTTTACCCGCAAGCGGGCAAGGAGTCGGCGGAATTCTGGGTCTCCCCTGATATGGCGGCGGAAGCGGCGATCCGTTTCGTTGACCAAGGCTTCACCGCCATCAAATTCGACCCCGCCGGCCCCTACACCATCCGCGGCGGCCACCACCCCGCGATGTCCGACATCTCGCGCTCCGTTGCCTTTTGCAAAGCCATCCGCGACGCGGTCGGCGACCGCGCCGATCTGTTGTTCGGCACGCACGGCCAATTCACCACGCCCGGCGCGATCCGCCTCGGCCAGGCGCTGGAGCCCTATTCCCCGCTTTGGTATGAGGAACCGATCCCGCCGGACAATCTGCTTGAATTCGCCGAAGTCGCGAAACACGTCCGCATCCCGCTTGCCACCGGCGAACGTATGACCACCAAGGCCGAATTCGGCGCTCTCTTGCGTCATGGTGGCGTGAAGATCCTGCAACCCGCTTTGGGCCGTGTCGGTGGTATTTGGGAGGCCAAGAAAATCGCCGCTATTGCAGAAGTCTTCAACGCTGAAATGGCACCCCATCTGTACGCGGGCCCGGTCGAATGGGCCGCCAATATCCACCTCGCCGCCTCCATTCCCAATCTGCTGCTCGTCGAGACGATTGAAACCGGCGGTGCCTTCCACCTCGCGCTCATCAAACATTCGATCAAATGGGACAAGGGCTATATCATCCCGCCCAACGCTCCCGGCCTTGGCATTGAGTTCGACGAAGACCTCGCCCGCGCCCATCCCTACACCGACACCCGCCTGCATCTGGAAATGCAGGAAGCGCCCTGCGACTATACCAACGGCAACCGTTTTGAAGGCGGCGCGGCTTCCAACATCTGAAAATGCTCCAGTGAAAGTCGCAAAATGCACTCAGGATGCACGGTTTTTACCACCCCTGTGATCTGAACCAGTTGATTCCTAGGCGAGGCTGGCGCGTGTTCTCCATCGGCTCCTGACTCGGCTGTGGATTGTGTGCTGTAGCCGAGTCCGGGGTCGGGAAATGCCGCGTCACCGTCAGCCTTTCGGCAGCGACCGGGCCAACTCTCACCCCGAAGCCGTCATTTCCCGTTTCGAGAGCATAGCGGCGGCGACAGCGGCGATCGAACTGTGCGGTGGTCATTTTTGTCAAGGCGGACTGCGACCCACCCGACGCGCTAGACGATGGGCATACTGAACGCAGCCGCAAGACGAAATGGATGCGCCGCGGGGCGCTCCCGAATCGCTTAGCTGGTCGGTCCGATCCGTCCCGTCCAACAGTCTGCCGCTTTTGAGTCTTGCGCCCTTCCGGCGGCGTTGCTAAATGGAGGTCGTGGAGGCGTGGCTGAGAGGCCGAAAGCACTCGGTTGCTAACTGAGCGAACGGGAGACCGTTCCGTGGGTTCGAATCCCACCGCCTCCGCCACTTGCCCTTTAGAAATCGTTCTCCGCTCGTTGCCCTAGGTGAAAATTGTCGTTGTTTTCGAGGGTTATGCACGAGGGGCTGTTCACCGGCCCCGGTGCGAAGAGGGCCCAAAGCGTTCTCTACGGGCTGATATTCTCCGGATCTGTTGACTGCGCTGATTTAGTGAAGTTCCACAAGTTGATGATATTATTACCATATTCCGGTCACATGGTTTCATTTGGACAGCGGTCTCGTTTGGTTCAGCAGCGACTAGCGTCGGAATTTCTCAGGCCATTATCCTCTCTAGGCGTTGCTTCCGGCGCTCCCAATCCGGCATCACCCGGTCCAGCAGGTCAAAGAAAGCCGTGACGTGCTGCGGCTCAGCGATGTGGCAAAGCTCGTGGGTGATGACATAGTCGATGGCGTCAACCGGGGCCTCGACGAGACGTCGATTCAGCAAGAGACGGTGCGCCGGCGACAAATCAGCTTTCTGGCTATTCGTAAGGCCCTCACTGATCTTTTCAAACCAGCGATCGATGACATTGCCGGTGATCTGCTGTTCAACCAGTCGCCCCTCGTACAAAAGTGGGACCACCGCCTCATCGGCAACCGCTTCATCGATGGCATAACGGTGCGGGCAAGGCTGCGCGCGCCGAGATCGCCGTCTCGAGCATGACGCGAACGGTCAGCGACGTGATCGGGACGATGCCCGAGCTGCGCAGCGGCATCAGTCGTGGTCGGGACGATTCATCGGCGTGGCGAAAAGAGGTCATTGAAGCGGCGAAACTCATGGCCAAAATCCATAAGGGGAAGGAGCACAGCCCAATTCGGGAGGCGTTCTCATCTGTTGTGGTTTCGGCTTGAGATGACACCACGCACAAAAAAGGCCCGCGCTCGCGAGAACGCGACATAGGCCAACTCGCGGCCGTCCATTTCGTCGCCGCTGACAATCAGGATTATTGCCGGTCGTTCGAGACCCTTGAACCGTCGCACGGTATCCACCACCACGTCTTCGAGCGCCATGGTTTCGGCATCTGTCAGCGGAATGCTTGTCCCGCCACTTCTCTCGAGGAAGCCCGTCCGGGCGGCTGGCCCATTGACAAGCACAGCTATGTCACCAGGGGCGACTTCCTCTTTGAATACGAGCCGTCGAAGCTCCCTGTATGCGGCTTCGAGTTTTGCATCGGGATTCTCGGCATTAATCCACGAGACCTCGAGGCCATCGGGCCCGTCCGCGATTATCTCAGGGCCGGAATAATGCATCGAAGCGGCACTGTGGATGTTCTTAGTGTTGCGGAGGTTTCGGGAAAGCCGAACCGGAACGACGCTCAGATCATGAACGCCATTCCCGGCGCGCTCGTAGACCCTCTGGTTGCTGTCCATGAAAACGCGGAGGTGTCCACCGTGGCTCAGGCAGGCATCGATTGCGATCCACCAATCGGCACTGAAGTCCTGGCCTTCATCGACAATGATCGTGTCCCACTTGAGTGCCGGCTGAACTTCCATCGCGCGGTAGAGCGCGTTTGGCAGCGCACTTTCATAGAGTTCCCGTTCACTGATGTTCGAAGGCGGCGGGACACCAGCCTTGCGAGAGATGTGCCCGCAAAGTGAGTGAAATCCAGCGACCGTGAGGTTTTCAATATCTTTCAGCTTCCGTTCGAGGTTCGTCGCCAGCGGGCGGCTGTGACAGGTCAGAAGGGTCTTCCGTCCAGTCGCAGCGGATCTCAGTGCTTCCTCGATCGCCACCACGGTCTTGCCGGTCCCTGCGCCACCTCGGATAAGAGCGCGAGGGACCTCAGAAATTGTCTCAAG
>NZ_JAKDLJ010000361.1 GCF_030452865.1 Pseudorhodobacter sp. | reverse complement strand
CGATTGGGCGGCATGTCCGTGGATTGGCTGCTGTCGATTGCCAACCTGAATGTGATTCCCGATGCGGTGCTGTCCTTGGCGGATCAGGCGGTGAACTTTCACGACGGGCCGTTGCCGCGCTATGCAGGCCTCAACGCGCCGGTCTGGGCGATCCTGAACGACGAGGCGCAGCACGGAATCACCTGGCACCGGATGGTTGCGGGCGTGGACGAAGGTGCGATTGTTGAACAGCGGATGTTCCCGATCACCGCATCGGACACCGCGCTGACGCTCAACACCAAATGTTTCGAGGCGGCGATCGAGAGTTTCCCCGCCGTTCTGACCGCATTGGAAACCAATGCCCCCGGCCTGCCGCAAGACCTGTCACAGCGGAGCGAATATCGCCGCACGGATCGCCCGAAAGCGGCGGCGCGACTGGATTTCACCCAAAGCGCGGAAGCGGTGCTTCGGTTGGTCCGCGCGCTGGATCATGGCGGCTATGCCAACCCATTGGCGATCCCGAAGATTGCGGTTGACGGTCGTATCGTGTTGATCGGTGCTTGTGCATTGGCGCTTGGAGATGCAGCGCCCGGCACGGTGCTGGACGCGACGGAGGAGGATCTCGTCGTCGCCTGTGGCACGGGTGCGGTACGCTTGTCGGGTCTGCGCGATCTTTCAGGGGCGAAGGTGTGCCCAAAATCGCTGGGGGTTGCGCAGCTCGCCAGCCCCGGCGCTGATGGGGATGCGATCACGGCTGCCATCGCTGACGCGGCCCCGGGCGAGGGCGCGATGCGTCGGGCCTTGGCCGCCGTTGTGCCGTTTGATCTGCCAGGTGCCGCCGCGCCCACCCCAGCGCCGGATTGGCAAAACCTGCCACTTCGCGCGGCGCATGACCTGTTCACATTGGCTTTGGGCGCGGCCCGCGCGACCGGTCAGGACGCTATCGATCTGGGCTTTGCCAGCAAGACCGCCTCACCCTACCTGTCCGGCTGGTCCCCGCTGCATCTGGACGCCAGCGGCACGGTTGCAGCCGCGCGCGCGGGTTTTGAAGAGGCACTGAACACCGCCCGCCAATCACCGGGCTTCGCTGTGGATTTGCCTTTGCGCAACCCGACGCTGACCGGGTTGCAAACTCCGCCCGTCGCGTTGTCGGATCGTGATCCCGCGCGCGGAAGTGTCATCACCCTGACCTGCGACACGCTCCATTTCGACGCCACCCGCATTGATCGGACAGAGGCACAGGCCATCGTCGCCCGCCTGCAAACCCTTGCTGCCGCCGTGGACGGGGCACAGACGATCCAATGCGCCGATCTGCCGATCCTGCCCGCCGCAGAGCGTGACCTGATTCTGAACCAGTACAACGCAACCGCGCGAGACTATGACCGCACCCAATGCGTGCATCAGGCGTTTGAGTCACAAGTGATCCGCACCCCCGATGCCGAAGCCGTTGTGTTCGAGGGGAAGACGCTGAGTTACGCCGCACTCAACGCCCGGGCAAACCGTGCCGCGCATGTGTTGATGAAGATGGGCGTGAAGCCCGGCACTCTGGTCGGGCTTTGCACCTCCCGTTCACTGGATATGCTGGTGGGGGCGCTGGCGATTCAGAAGGCGGGCGGCGCCTATGTGCCGATGGACCCGAGTTACCCGGAGGAACGCATCGCGCTGTTCATCGAGGACAGCGCCGCGCCGGTGATCGTGACGCAAAGTGCTTTGGCCGCAAACCTGCCACCAGGTCGGGCGCAGACCCTGTGTCTCGATACGGATACGCGCCTTGCTGCTGCACCCGAAATCAACCCGGATTCTGGCGTCACGTCCGCGGACCTGGCTTATTTGATCTACACTTCCGGCTCCACCGGCAGGCCCAAAGGCGTGATGGTGGAACATCGCAACGTGGCGAATTTCTTTGCGGGCATGGACCAGCGGATCGACCACGAGGCAGGCGCGGTCTGGCTTGCCGTCACCTCGCTTTCCTTTGATATTTCGGTGCTGGAACTGTTCTGGACCTTGGCGCGGGGTTTTACGGTGGTGCTTTCCTCCGACGAAAACCGGGCGCTGGTGTCATCCAGGCCGATAACATCGACGCAGGGAATGGCGTTTTCGCTCTATTACTGGGGCAATGACGATGGCGCCGGGCCGAAGAAATACGAAATGCTGCTGGAAGGCGCGAAATTCGCCGATGCCAACGGTTTCTGCGCGGTCTGGACGCCGGAGCGGCATTTCCACGCTTTCGGTGGCCCCTATCCGAACCCTTCCGTTACCGGTGCGGCGGTTGCGGCAGTCACGAAAAACATCGGCGTGCGCGCGGGGTCGTGCGTTGCCCCGCTCCACCACCCGGCGCGGATTGCCGAGGAATGGGGCATCATCGACAACCTGACCAATGGCCGCGCGGGCCTTGCCATGGCCAGCGGCTGGCAGCCCGATGACTTCCTGCTCCGCCCGGAAAACACACCGCCGAACAACCGCAAGGCGCTGTTCGACAGCATCGACCAGGTGCGCCGTTTGTGGCGTGGCGAAGCGGTGGAATTTCCCACCGCAAAAGGCACTCATTCCGTCATCACCCAACCGCGCCCGGTGTCGAAAGAGCTTGCGATCTGGGTCACAACCGCTGGCAACCCGGCGACATGGATCGAGGCGGGGGAGATTGGCGCGAATGTGCTGACCCACCTGCTTGGCCAGTCGATTGAGGAAGTGGGCGACAAGATCAAGCTCTATCACGCCGCGTTGCGCAAAGCCGGTCACAACCCTGATGATTTCAGCGTCAGCCTGATGCTGCACAGCTATATCGCCGAAACGCGCGAGGCGGCGCGCGACGTTGCCATGGGGCCGATGAAGGATTATCTGCGTTCCGCCGCAGGGTTGATCAAACAATATGCCTGGGCGTTTCCGGCGTTCAAGAAACCCGCAGGCGTTGAAAACCCACAGGAAATTGACCTGCGCAGCCTGTCGGAGGAGGAGAATGAGGCCATCCTCGACTTCGCCTTCAACCGGTATTTTGAGGATTCCGGCCTGTTTGGCACGGTGCAGGATTGTCTGACGCGGGTGGAGGCGTTGAAGAAGATCGGCGTGACGGAAGTTGCCTGCCTGATCGACTACGGCATTGCGACCGATAAGGTGATGGAGGGGTTGAAACCCTTGGCGGAGGTATTGCGCCGCTCCAACACAGCCGGTCCTGCAGTGGATGATTATTCGATTGCAGCGCTACTGATCCGCCACAAGGTCACACATCTGCAATGCACCCCGTCAATGGCGCGGATCATCGCGATGAATGAAGACAGTCGCGCGGCATTGCGCGGGGTGAAAACCCTGCTGCTGGGGGGGGAGGCGCTGCCGCCCGCTTTGGTCGATGATCTGCGCAGCGTCACGGCGGCGCAGATTGGGAATATGTATGGCCCGACAGAAACGACGATCTGGTCGACAACCGCATCCATAACAGAAAGCGCCGGGGCCGGTATCGGCACACCGATTGCCAACACACAGGTCTATGTGCTTGACGCCGCTCAACGCCCGGTGCCGCCCGGAGTGGCGGGGGAATTGTGGATTGGCGGCGATGGCGTAGCGCGCGGTTATTGGCAGCGCGCCGATCTGACGGCGGAGCGGTTCCTGCCCAACCCGTTCCACTCCGGCCGCATGTACCGCACTGGTGATCTGGTGCGCTGGCAAGGGGGCAAGCTCGATTTCCTTGGCCGGGCC
>NZ_JAKDLJ010000360.1 GCF_030452865.1 Pseudorhodobacter sp. | reverse complement strand
CAGATGCCGCCGTGCGGCACCGCTTCACCGAATTTCGAACGGCAGAATTTGGTGACGCGCGACACGAGGTTCCCCAGCACATCCGCCAGATCCTTGTTGGCCGATTGCTGGAAATTTTCCCAAGTGAACTCCGCATCTGCCGACTCCGGCGCATGGGACAGCAGCCACCAACGCCAGTAATCGGCAGGCAGCAGCGACAGCGCCTGATCCATGAACACGCCCCGCCCGCGCGAGGTGGAGAATTGCCCGCCATCGTAATTCAGGTAGTTGAAGGATTTGATGTAATCCACCAGCTTCCACGGTTCTGCCGACCCTAGGATCGTTGCGGGAAAGCTCAGCGTATGGAACGGCACGTTATCCTTGCCCATGAACTGGGTGTAGGTCACGTCATCCGCACCTTTGTCGGTGCGCCACCAGCGTTCCCAATCCGTGCCCTTGCCCGCTGCAACCCATTCCTGCGCGCAGGCGATATATTCTATCGGCGCGTCGAACCAGACGTAGAAAACCTTGCCCTCCATCCCTTGCCACGGAGCGCCGTCAAATTGGACCGGGACACCCCAATGCAGATCGCGGGTGATGCCGCGATCTTGCAAACCATCGCCATCATTGAGCCATTTCTTGGCGATGGAAGTGGTCAGGATAGGCCAATCCGTCTTGCTTTCGATCCAATCCGACAGCGCTGTTTTCATTTCTGATTGGCGCAGATAGAGATGCTTGGTCTCGCGCAATTCCAATTCGGTTGAACCCGAAACGGTGGAATGTGGATTTATCAAATCCACCGGGTCCAGTTGCTTGGTGCAATTGTCGCACTGGTCGCCGCGCGCCGAGGTGAACCCGCAATTCGGGCAAGTGCCTTCGATATAGCGGTCGGGCAAAAAGCGACCATCGGCGACGGAATACATCTGCTTTTCAGTAACTTCACGGATCAAACCCTGTTCGGCCAACCGCGCGGCAAAGCCTTGGGTCAGCTTGTGGTTCTCTGCGCTGGAAGAACGCCCGAAATGATCAAACGACAGCCGGAAACCACGCGCAATTTCAGCCTGAACCGCGTGCATTTCAGTGCAATACTCCGCCACCGGCTTGCCGGCCTTGGCCGCGGCCAATTCTGCCGGGGTGCCATGTTCATCGGTCGCGCACAAAAACAGCACTTCATGGCCACGGGCGCGAAGGTAGCGGGCGTAAAGATCGGCGGGCAGTTGGCTGCCGACAAGATTGCCCAAATGCTTGATCCCGTTGATGTAAGGGATCGCAGATGTGATCAGATGTCTGGCCATGGGGCACCTCTTGTCGTGAAACTAATGCCCCTTTACTGCGTTTCTTGGCGCTATGGAAATGCCATCGCACAAGATTTCCGCAATTTGAAGGTCAAAGCCCGAAATGCGCGACCATGCCGTCAATCACCGACGACAGATAAGCCTGCATCCCGGCGTTGGGCTGCTGGCCCGCAACCCGCGTTGCCAGCGGGTCCGGCGCATCAATTGCGGATCCGGCCATCTCGGCAATCATCGCATGACCGCAGAACGGAACGTAGAGTTCAGAATAACCGCCTTCGTGCGCTGCAACCAACCGACCACCCGCAAATTCCATCAGCATCGCCGTCATGGCGCGGTAAGTCTCAACCGAACACAGCATCCGCGACAGCGGGTCAACAAAGGCCGCATCAAACCCGCAAGCGACGATCACCAGATCAGGCGCGAAGCTGCGCAGTTTCGGCAGCACAAGCCGCTCCATCACCTCCAGGTAGGTGGCATGACCCGCGCCGGGGGGCAGCGGGATGTTCATATTGCTGTTGCTTGGACCGGTGACATCGGCATCGCCGGTATCGGAGGGATAGCAATGCTCCTGATGGATCGAAATGGTCAGCACATCTGGATCATCCCAGAAAATTGCCTCGGTTCCATTGCCGTGATGCACGTCCCAATCCACCACGGCGACACGGTGGCAAAGCCCTTTTGCCCGCGCCGCCTGCACCGCAATCGCGATATTGGCGAGCAGGCAAAACCCGTTCGGCCAATCGGGCAAACAATGATGCCCCGGCGGGCGCGACAGGGCATAAGCATTGCGATAGGTTCCGCGTGCGACGCCTTCGACCGCCGCAATCACAAGGCCCGCCGAAAGCGCCGCAATCTGGTAGGCGCCGGGGCCAAAGGGCGTGCGCAGACCCAATTCGCCGCCGCGCCCATCGGACAGGGCACGAAACTGCGACAGGTAGCTTTCGGGGTGGACGCGGCGCAAATCCTCCTCACTGGCCGCAGGCGAGGATTGGCAAGCGAGTTCCGCCGACAACCCGGTCACATCCATCAGGTTCTTCAACCGCCGCTTGGTTTCGGGCGCTTCTGGCAATCCGCCCGAAACCAAAGGCTGCACCAAGCCGCCTACCGGTGACAACAAGGCGTAGTTGCCGCCGAAATGCCAAAAGCATTTCTCATCCCAAAAGAATGCCGTTTTCTGCATGATGCCTCCATTCCTGTTGCCGGAGTAAACGCCGACCCCGCAGCGCTGTAAACCGGTCAAGTGTTTGACGCCCGATTGTTGCGCGGATAAACGAGCTGCCAAAGCCATCGAAAGCCCCTGAAAGATGCAAACGCCTCTGCAAGACCTGCGCGCCGGATTTCGCGACGTGCTGCCGCTCGCACTTGGTGCTGCACTTTACGGCCTCGCCTTCGGATTGCTCGCAGCGCAAGCCGGAATGAGCGTACTGCAAACCGGGGTCATGGGATCGATCGTGTTTTCCGGCTCTGCCCAATTCGTCGCGGTGGAGCGATTGGTTGCTGGTGCCGGGGCGTTCACCGCGCTGGTTGCGGGCGGCGCGCTCAACCTGCGCATATTGCTGATGACGGCCTCCTTGCGCGATGTGCTGGCAGGTCGCCCCTTTTGGCAGGTGCTTTTGGGTGTGCATATGACTGGCGATGAAAGCTGGGCGCTGCTGCATGCAACCCGCGCCACCGGGCGCGCTGTGGGTTATTGGTATCTGGTCGGCGCAGGCGCGTGCATGATGGTTGCATGGGTCTCCGCGACCTCGGCAGGTGCGGCCTTCGCCGCTGTGTTGCCTGAACCCCATGCAATGGGCATTGATTTCGCTTTCACCGCCGCCTTCATCGCGATCCTGCGCGGGCTTTGGTCTGGCAGGCGCGATGCCCTACCTTGGATCGCTTCTGCGATCACTGTGGCATCATTGGCGCTGCTGACGCCGTTGGAGCCGTCATGGGCGCTGGTTGCAGGCGGCATCCTCGGCGCGGTTCTGGCCGGGGTATGGGGCAAAGATGCTTGACGCCTTTACCCCCATCACGCTGGTCATCCTTGGCCTCACCGTTGCCAACCTGACCATCCGGCTTTCGGGTTATTACCTTGGTGCGGCATTGCCGCAACTCGGTGCCTGGGCCCGCGGGTTGAAGGCACTTCCCGGCACGCTGATCACTGCATTGGTGACGTTGCAATTGATCCACGGCGGGCCGAATGAATGGATCGCGGGGGCCGTGGCGCTTGGCGTGGCGATCATCAGCCGTTCACTTCCGTTGACCATGCTTGCAGGGATCGCGGTTATTTTTGCGCTGCGTCACTGGATTTGACGCGGGCGGCGTCCCCTGCCTCCCGCCCTTTCCCCAACAGCCGACCGACCCAGAACGACGTTCGCGGCTCATAGGTGTAAGCTGTGCGATCATCCGGGCTGGGCCG
>NZ_JAKDLJ010000359.1 GCF_030452865.1 Pseudorhodobacter sp. | reverse complement strand
CTGCTAACACTCCCTTTGGTGCCAGGTAGATGTCGATAAGCACTCACATTGCCTGAGTGCTAACGATGCTTACCTAGGCAGTCTCACCGGGTCTGTCAACCAGTCCCGGATGCGAAAACGGCTCATCTTTCCGCGACTCGCCGCCGACACGGAGAAAGTCGCTTGGCTTGGTCCGCCCACCATGCGACCTTTGCGCGAACCTGACTTTTCCGGACCCGCAAAGATGCGCATTCTTTCTGTCTGTTTCCTCGCCCTCAACCTGTTGCTTGCGACCCATGCGCAGGCACAATGCACCGGCATCAACCTGATCGAAACCCTACCGACGGCAAAGCGTGACGCGCTTTACGCTGCTGCCCATGCCGAACCCTTTGCCACCGGCAACCTGTGGCAGGCAACGCGGGGGGATCAGACGTTGTATCTGACCGGAACCTTTCATCTTGACGATCCGCGTCTCGATGCCGCGATGACCCGGCTTGCCCCGGTGCTTGCGCAGTCAAAATCGCTGCTCGTCGAAGCCGGACCCGAGGAGGAAGCGGCATTGCAGGCGCAACTGGCCTCCAACCCGGCGCAAATGATGGATATGGCGGGTTCGGGATTGGAGACGGCGCTGGCTCCCGCCGAATGGGACAAGCTGAAAGCCGCAATGTTGCAACGCGGGATCCCGTCCTCCATCACCGGAAAACTGCGGCCATGGTTTGTGTCGATGATGCTGGCGATCCCGCCCTGTGCGCTGCAAACAGCGGCAATGGCGGGGGGTCTGGACAAACGCCTGATGGCAGATGCCGCCTCCCGTGGACTGCCGATCATCGCGCTGGAGCCGTTCGACACCGCCCTGAAACTCTTTGACGGGCTGTCGTTGGAGGAACAAATCACCATGATCCGCAACGCCTTGCAAGTCGAAGATCAGGCCGGGGATTTTCTTGCCACCACAGCCGACGCCTATTTCGCGGGCGAAAGCCGTCTGATCTGGGAATACTCGCACCTCATCGCGAACGAGATGCCGGGTGCCACCGCAGAAAAAACCGAAGCCGATATGGCAAAGGCCGAAGGATCGCTGATGACGGGGCGCAATCGGGAATGGATCGCCAAGATAGAGCAAGCCCTTGGTGATGGCCCCGCCCTCGCCGCTTTTGGCGCGCTGCATCTTTCGGGCAAGGAAGGCGTGCTGGCGCTGCTGGAAAAGCGCGGCTTCACCATCACTGCATTGCCGAACTGACGCGCCCGCGTGACAAACTGCTGTACGCCGCCTATAAAACGGCAAATCGAACAACGCACAGGTTTTTTCCAACATGACGATACTCGTTTTCGGCCATAAATCCCCGGACACCGACAGCACTGGGTCACCGATCATCTGGGCCTGGTATCTGACAGAGGTTGTCGGCACCCAGGCGAAACCTGTTCTGCTGGGGGAGCCGAATACCGAAGCGGCCTTCATGCTGAAACACTGGGATTTGCCGAAGCCGGAGATCATTGCGGACGTTACCGCAGCCGACACCTGCATCATCGTCGACACCAACAATCCGGCAGAATTGCCACCTTCGATTCATGAGGCGAATGTGGTCGGTATCATCGACCATCATATGCTGGTCGGCGGCATCATGACCAAATCCCCGATCGAGATCACGATCCGCCCCTTGGCCTGCACTGCCACAATCATGCATGACCTGATCGGCGACGCACTGACGGCAGCCCCGCGCGGCATCAAGGGGGCAATGTTGTCTTGCATCCTGTCGGACACTCTGGCGTTCCGCAGCCCCACCACCACCCCGAAAGATCGCGCTGTGGCCGAAAAACTGGCGCGGGAACTGGATGTTTCCATTCCTGACTTCGCCGCCGCACTCTTTGCCGCCAAATCCGATGTTTCGCGTTTCTCAGATGCGGAACTGTTGCGGATGGACAGCAAGGAATACAATGTCGCCGGAAAAGACCTACGGATTTCGGTATTGGAAACAACGGCCCCTTCGGTCCTGCTCGACCGCAAGGCGAGTCTGATGGCGGCTATGCCGGGCGTCGCACAAGAAGACGGCGCGGAGCAAGTGCTGCTGTTCATCGTCGATATCCTGAAGGAAGAGGCGACATTGCTGGTCCCGAATGATCTGGTGCGCCAGATGGCCGAGGCCTCCTTCGGGGCCAAGGTTTCGGGCGATAGCGTGGTGCTGCCGGGCGTGATGAGCCGCAAGAAGCAGATCATCCCGGCGCTGAAACTCTGATTCCTCGTCTCCCACCAGTTCCCTGCCTCCGAAATTTCCGCGATGCGTCAGAGTTTTCAACGAAAATTCGGAGGCGGAGCACAAGAACCGAAAGCCTTGCCGCATGACCCATGTTATCCAATCCTTTACGGAGATCGCCCCGCGCTATCGCGCGCTTTTCTGCGATCTCTGGGGCTGTGTTCACAACGGTCATACCCCCTTCCCCGAAGCGGTTGCCGCCCTTCAAGCCTTTCGCGCGCAGGGTGGCAAGGTCGTGCTCGTCTCCAATGCACCACGACCAAAGCCAAGCGTAATCAAACAGTTGGACAGGATCGGCGTGCCGCATGACGCCTATGATGAGGTGGTCACCTCCGGCGATGCGACGCAATATGCGATGTTCTCTGGCTCTGCGGGGCATAAATTGCACCACATCGGTACGATGCCGAAAGATGAGCCGTTCTTTACCGAGTTTTCAGACCCGGTGATCGCAGAACTTGCGCAGAAAAACCCGATCACCCGCGTTCCCATGGCCGAGGCCGAAGGCATCATCTGCACCGGTCCCGAGGATGAGATAAATGGCCAGCCGGAGGATTACCGCGCCGCGTTCCTGTTGGCGAAAACCAATGGCCTGACCATGCTCTGCGCCAACCCGGATATCGTGGTGGATTACGGCGAAAAGCGCATTTTCTGCGCGGGGGCATTGGCGGCGCTCTATGAAGAAATGGGCGGCAAGGTGCTTTACTTCGGCAAACCGCATCCGCCGATTTATGACCTTGCGCGGCGGCGTCTTGCGGCTATGGCAGGGCCGGTTGCCGATGAGGATATTCTTTGCGTCGGCGACGGTATCAACACCGATGTTCTGGGCGCGATGCTGGAAAACCTCGACAGCCTGTTCCTGACCGAGGGGCTGAACGCGCGGCAATTCGGGCCAGCGGACGATCTGCATGAGGTGGGGTTGAACGAATGGTTGGCGCAGGAGCAGCGCAATCCGACCTATACGATGGGCTTTCTACGATAGTGTTTGGTAATATTATTGCGCACCAGACGTAATATCAGCAAATAAATTACTTAGAAGGTTGCGCTGCGCCGCAGCATTTGCTATGAATCCCTAGTGAAACCTACGGGGACTCCGGCCATGCTCGACAACTATCCGCGCGGCACCATCTGCATTGAAGATATTGAAATCGGCATGTCGCGGCAGTTGCAAAAGACCGTAACCGACCGCGATATCGAACTTTTTTCAGAGGTTTCAACCGACAGGAACCCGGTCCATCTGGACGAATCCTATGCGCAGGATACGATTTTTGCAGGACGGATCGCCCATGGCATGCTGACGGCGGGGTTGATTTCGGCGGTTATTGGCGAACAGCTTCCGGGGCATGGCTCGGTTTACCTCGGCCAAAGCCTGAAATTCATGGCCCCCGTGCGCCCGGGTGATACCGTCCGGGCGCAGGTGACGGTCACAGCGATTGATCCCGCCCGACGCCGT
>NZ_JAKDLJ010000037.1 GCF_030452865.1 Pseudorhodobacter sp. | reverse complement strand
TGGATCGTCGGCTTGGTAGGCCATTACCCCACCAACTACCTAATCCAACGCGGGCCAATCCAAAGGCGATAAATCTTTCCCCTTACACCACTACAGCATAAGGGCACATACGGTATTACCCCCAGTTTCCCAAGACTATTCCGTACCTTTGGGTATGTTCCCACGCGTTACTCACCCGTCCGCCACTAAGTCCGAAGACTTCGTTCGACTTGCATGTGTTAGGCCTGCCGCCAGCGTTCATTCTGAGCCAGGATCAAACTCTCAAGTTGAAAGTCCCGAAGGACTATCCTTGACGTCGAACCTCTGCACATCTGCTCCAGTGTTTGCCTAGACAAACACGAGAGACTTAATTCTCTGTTCCGTGCTTCAGTTGAAAAACAACAAAAGCCGCAAAACAGTGAAGCTTGTCACCCTCATCATCGCTCAATCAATCCCGAAAGACCAACCGCGCTAGAGAGCCGATATGCGTCGGTATCGTCCATCGAAACGAACAAACCGCCCACATATCTCTTCAGATAATAGCTATGTCAAAGAACAGAAGACAAAGCAGACGACCGCGCTAATATTCTTAGCGCAACCCTCGCCACATCTCCAGGTAATCTATGCGCGTCCTTCCAGACCCACCGCCGCCCCGCTTTCGTTCGTTTCCGACAGTCTGCGTTTCGGTAAGGCGGTATTTAGGCCGGGAGTTCAGAACCCACAAGAGCAAAAAGTCAGAAAAACGACATTTTCTTTTTGCATGCTGAAAGTTGCGCTAGATACTGTGGTTTGTGAAACTTTTGCCACAATTTTCGCGCGACACGCGGCGAAAGTAACCCTCACGTCAGCGCAGGTTGCAGATTCCGTCAGGCCCGGCTTCGATTCTGGGGAATCAAACGCGTCGCAAGCAATAAAATAACCAGAATCAGATAGATAACCGGCTCGATCGGCCAGGCTTTGACCAACCAAATATAGTGAATCGCCCCCGCAAGAGCCGCGAAATACGTCAAACGATGGAGTTTCTGCCAGGTTTTTGGCCCCAAATTCCGAATCGAACGATTGTTGGAGGTGATCGCCAACGGAACCATCAGGGCAAAGCCCAGCATCCCCGCCGTGATGTAGCGGCGTTTGACGATATCAGCCCAGATTTCACCCCAGCGGAACTGGATATCCAGCGCCAGCCATGTCATCAGATGCAGCGTGATATAGGCGAAGGCCAAAAGTCCGATGGCACGGCGATAGCGGATCAGGTTGACCCCGGTGAATCGTCGCAGCGGCGTGACTGCAAGCACCGCTACGATCAGTTTCAATCCCCATTCGCCCAGTTGGTGTTCCACCCGCTTCACCGGATCGGCCCCCAAGTCGCCATGCACCACCAGCCAAACCAGCCACAGGAACGGCAAAAGCCCCGCCAGATAAACAGCGAGTGGCGTCACCCGACGCATGGCAGCGTTAATCGCCTGAACCACCGCTCAGTAATCCTTGGTCAGGTCTTGCCCGGTATAAAGCGACGCGACCTCATCGCCGTAGCCATTGAACATCTGGGTATCTACACGCTTGGCGAAAAACCCGCCGCCGACCCGACGCTCCGACGCTTGCGACCAGCGTGGGTGATCGACCTTCGGGTTCACGTTGCTGTAGAACCCGTATTCCCGCGCGTTCAACATATTCCAGGTGGTCGGTGGCATTTTGTCCATGAGAGAGATTCGAACGATCGACTTGATCGACTTGAACCCATATTTCCACGGCACCACCAAGCGGATCGGCGCACCGTTCTGGTTCGGCAAAGCCTCGTCATATAGTCCGGTCGCCAGAATCGTCAGCGGGTTCATCGCCTCATCCAGCCGCAAACCTTCGCGGTACGGCCAATCCAGAATCCCCTGCTGCTGACCTGGCATCTCCTCCGGCCGCACCACGGTTTCAAAGGCGACAAATTTTGCACTGGGCTGCACGCCCACCCGGTTCAGCAGCGCCGAAAGTTCAAACCCGACCCACGGCACGACCATGGACCACGCTTCGACACAGCGGAAACGATAAATGCGTTCCTCAAGTGCGGCATTGGCAAGAATATCCTCCAGCCCATAGCTGCCGGGCTTATCCACCAACCCGTCAATCTGCACCGCCCATGGCTGCGGTTTGAAATTGCCGGAATTGTTGGACGGGTCTTCTTTGCCAGAACCGAATTCATAGAAATTGTTGTAGGTGGTAATGTCTTCCAGACTGTTCGGTGGCTCATCGGTGGAAAACGCACTTGGGGCGCCCGACATTTTGGCCTGTGCCGCGCCTGCCAGCATCATCGACCCGGCACCAACCAGCAAACTCCGGCGTGACATCCAGACAGATTTCGGTGTGACATCCGACCAGTCCAAACCTATCCGTCGTCCAATCGCCATTGTGCTGCTTCCTTCTTTTGAGTTCCGATGATCATGCGCGTTCTACCGCGAAAAACACCAAACGCTTTCTCACATTCACGACACGGCGCTGAAACAATGCACGAATGAAGTCTTGCGGTTTCCCTTGCGGGATCGGCGCAGGTCGTGGATGATATTCATTCTGCGGAATACGATCGGGGCGGAATGTGATTTGGGAAGGGCTGACCATGTTGAAAACGATGACACTGCTTGTCGTCCTTGGCCTTGCGTCCTTTGCACAGGCGCAGGAGTTCAAGGCGTATACGACCGATGAAGCCTTCGGCGATGTGGCCTTTGCCTTGGAGAATGCAATCTTGGCAAAAGGGCTGGTGATTGATCACATCGCCCACACAGGCGAAATGTTGGAACGAACGCGAAGTGCGACCGGCAGCGACAAGGTGCTTTACCTCAACGCGGATGTTTATCTTTTTTGCTCGGCCGCCGTCAGCCGTCAGGTGATGGAAGCTGATCCGGCGAACTTCAATTTCTGCCCCTACGCGATCCGCTTGCATGAAATGCCGGAAAACCCCGGCACCGTGATCGTCAGCCATCAGAGCTATTCCGGCACCATGGCCCCGGTGGAGGAGTTGATGGAAAGCATCGTGAAGGATGCCTTGGGGCAGTAGCGATTATTTCAGCGCCCGGCCTTTGATAATCGCATCATGACCAAACTTCGCGCGAATCCTGTCGGTTGCTGCCTCCGCCGCGGCCCGCTTGCCTGCACCCGGATCCAGCAAATCCCCGGTGCGGTCGGCCTCGGCGTCCGCGCACAAATCTGCAATTCCGACTCCGATCAACCGAAACGGCCCTGCAACCTTGTAGGCGAACAGCAACGCCTGCGCCTCCCGGAAAATGCGGTCGGCGGTTTGGGTGGGCGACGACAGACTATGCCGCCGGGTGATCGCTGAAAAATCCGCCGCTTTCAGCTTTAACGTCACCGTCCGCCCTGCCAGATCGCGCGCTTTCGCACGATCGGCCACCTGTTCCGCCAACCGCCAAAGATGCCCCTCCAGCAAATCGCGGTCGGAAATATCTTCGTTGAACGTGGTTTCCTTGGAAATGGATTTCACCGGCTCATCCCGACTGACGCGGCGCGTATCAAGCCCGCGCGCAAGATGCCAAAGCCGCTCCCCCATGCTGCCAAACCGCGCGGTCAGGTCGGCGCGGTCCCATCGCTTCAGGTCGGCAATCGTGCGGATACCGGCCTTTTCCAGCGCCGCCCGCGTCGCTGTTCCCACCCCCCAGATGATGGAGACGGGTTTCGGCGACAAAAATGTTTCCGTCTCCTCGCGACCAATCACCGAAAACCCGCGCGGTTTATCAAGGTCAGAGGCGATCTTCGCCAGAAATTTGTTATGCGACAAGCCGATGGAGCCGGTGATGCCCAACCGCTCCTCCATTTCCTTGACCAAGCGCGCCAGAAGCACCGCAGGGGGCGCACCGTGCAGGCGTGCGGTGCCGGTCAGATCAAGGAACGCCTCGTCCAGCGACAAGGGTTCAATCGCGGGGGTCAACACCTCCATCATCACACGGATTTCGCGGGACACGGCCACATAGACCGACATGCGCGGCTTCACCACCACCGCCTCCGGGCACAGCTTCAACGCCTGAAACATCGGCATCGCAGAGCGAACGCCTTTGATCCGGGCGATATAGCAACAGGTCGAAACCACGCCGCGCGTGCCGCCGCCAACGATCAGCGGTTGGTCGCGATACTCCGGAAAGTCGCGCTTTTCGACGCTGGCATAGAAGGCGTCGCAATCCATATGTGCAATCGAAAGCTGTTCCAGTTCCGGATGTGCCAATACGCGCGGAGAATGGCAGGAAGGACAGCGCCGACCGGCTTCGAAACGGGTAAGACAGGCGCGACACAGGACTGGCATGGCGCGACTATAGAGCCGGGATTCGGCGGAGTGAATGGCAAAGCACTGCGGAGGCCACATTGCAAAGCGGAGGATTTCCCCAAGCGTCGCGCGACTGGCGCGACCTCGGCTGGGCAAAATAACGCTCACATCCTTGTGTCGTTTGCTGCAAAGGGGTGCAGCGAACGTGTCACGCCATTATAGACTGTGACCGAGGCTTAATGAGTGGGAACCACCAAATGAATCGCAGATCCTTTTTACGCACCGCAGGCTTGCCGTTTGCGGCAATGGCGGCATTGACCATAATGGCGGCCCCGGCAGCGGCTGAGAAAATTTCGCTGAAAGAACTGTCGCGCTATCTGAATAACCTGAGCACCGCGAAAGCGGAGTTCACTCAGATCAATTCTGATGGCACCATCACGACCGGCACCCTGTTTATCCGCAGGCCGGGGCGGGTGCGCTTTGAATACGCACCACCGAACAAGAATCTGGTGATCGCGGGCAGCGGTCAGGTGGCGGTGTTTGATCCGAAATCCAATCTGCCGCCGGAACAATACCCGCTGGCGCGCACGCCGCTTTCGATCATTCTTGCCGCCAATGTCGACCTTGGCCGCGCAAAAATGGTGGTCAGCCACAAGCAGGACGGCAACACCACACGCATCCGCGCCCAGGACCCGGAACACCCGGAATACGGCTCCATCGAATTGATCTTTACCGCCAACCCGACCGAGTTGCGCCAATGGGTAATTCGCGATGACAGCGGTGCCGAGACAACGGTGATTCTGGGCGAGATGAAAAAAGGCGGGAAACTTAGCGATTCCCTGTTCAACATCGCGCTGGAAGCGAGCAAACGCAAAGGCAAATAAGCTTTTTGCGCCATCCGGATCGCATCGAAAAGGGGGCCGCTGGCCCCCTGCTTGGATTCTGAGCCGTCACTTGCCGCAACCGGCCAGTTGAACCCGGTAGAGATCCGCCCGATCCGCTACTTTCTGGGATACGACCATAAGCCAAGGCTTGCTGTTATACGTTCCGCGGGCATATCCGGTCCGGCCTTCGTGATAGGCGAGGTAATGCCCCCGTGCATCGAATTTCGAAATGCCGAGCATTTTTTCGGATTGGTCCATGTACCAACCCATGAAATCCGTCGCATCGTCGATCCGATCACGGCGCGCAGAACGGTGCCGCTGTTCCCGTTGGTATTCCTCCCACGTCCCGTCAAGCGCCTGACTGTAGCCGTAGGCGGAACTTTGACGCCCAACCGGAATGATGCCCAACAGAAACTTGTGCGGGGTCTTTGCATCACCGATGAACTTGGATTCCTGATGGATCGTGGCCATCTGCACATAGACCGGCACACCCCATTTCCGCTCCGTCGCTTTCATGGCGCGGTAATATTTCGGCCGCTCGCGCACGATGCTGCACGCGTTGTCCAGATCACGGGGCGCCGAGAAATTGCCGCCCCCACAGGAGCCAAGCAACAACAACAACACCGCCGCGCGGAGAAACCTGCCCATATGCCCCTCGTTTACTCTTGTTTTCCGGCAATATAAGGCAAAATCACGAAAAGGGAAATGGGGCAGACAGAAACTAGCCATCACAAATGCGAAGGCAATCGCTGCACTGTAAATTTATGGTTCACAGACTGTTTCGGTGATTCGCTTGCTTCCCAGTGGACAACCCCCACCCGAAGCGGATAAAAACCATAGTCGGGGGACGTGTATCATGCTGAAATCCAGCGCAAAGTATCATCTGGGCCAAGTGCTCCGGCACCGCAAGCACCCGTTTCGCGGGGTTGTGTTCGATGTCGATGCAATGTTCTCCAACACCGACGAATGGTATGAAAATATTCCCGAAGACAGCCGCCCGGTGAAAGAACAGCCCTTCTATCACCTGCTGGCAGAAAACGACCAAAGTTATTACGTCGCCTACGTTTCGGAACAGAACCTGATGCCCGATGAAACTGGAGAGCCGGTGGACCATCCCGATCTTGCCGATCTGTTCGGTGATTTTGAAGACGGGCGCTACCCGCTGCATTTCCAGTTGAACTGACCGCCGCGAACATCGCCCCGGTTTGTACGGGCTCAATCGCCCTGCGCTCGCTTGCGCTGTCGCGTGGCTTCACCTTCGTCTCGCAACTGCGCAAGAAATGCGCGCAAAAGCGGCACGCGCCGCGGGCGAAATGACCCACCTGTCCGCGCCGCACCCGCAATCCGGTGCAGATGGAACCTGCGAAACCCCTGCCGCAAGCAACACCACGCCAGCACCATCAGCGTCCGGTCCAGAAACACCACTGACAACGGCCAAACCTGCCGGCGCGTCTCAACCCCGGTTTGGTCGGTATAGGTGAACGCTATCACCTCCTCCTCCCAACACGCCTCCCGAATCAGGGAAAGGGATTCGGGCGCGGGCGGGCGGCGTTCGAAGCGGTAGGTTTTCTGCACCGCATGAAGGGCTTGGCGCTGCACCCGTTCCGGCAACGTCGCCGTAATCTTGGCCAGCGCAGTTCGCGACGCCTCTGCCAGGGCGGTATCGCCTGCCATTTGCACCTCCGCCAGCCCCAGAACCAGCGCCTCCACCTCCAATCTGGTGAACATCTGCGGCGGCAGCGCGCTGTCTTCGGTCAGGGTGTAGCCAAAGCCCGCCGCGCCATCAATCAGCGCCCCCCCGGCGCGCAGGGTTTCGATATCGCGGTAAAGCGTGCGTTCGGAAACGCTCGTCGCCTCGGCCAGGCGCGCGGCCGTCACCGGCTGCGGCAAGCGGCGCAACAGGTCCAGCAGGCGGAACAATCGGTCGGGACGGGCCATTTCATACTGCCGGAAACTGTCAGGATGGTTCAGCTATACCATCCCCATCGCAACCCGAAAAGGAAAACCCCGATGCTTACGCTTTATCACGCAGCCCCCTCTCGTTCATCCCGCATCATCACGTTGATTGATGAGATGGGAATTGGTGACAAGATCACCGTCAAGCATGTCACCATTCCGCGCCAAGACGGCAGCGGCCAGCGCGACCCGTCCAACCCGCACCCCGAAGGCAAGGTGCCGTGTCTGGACCATGACGGCACGCTGATTTCGGAAACCGGCGCGGTCATGCTTTATCTGTTGGATATGTTTCCGACCGATCTTGCGCCAAAGATCGGCGAAGCGGATCGGGGGGCGTTCCTGACCTGGATGTATTGGTACGGTTCGGTCATGGAACCGGTGCTTATCCACACCTATATTGGTGCGGATTACCCGGCGCTGATGGCGACTTTTCGCGACCATGCGGCCGTCATTGCCCGCATTCACGCCGCGCTGGAAAAAGGCCCGTGGCTGCTGGGGGATCGCTATTCCGCTGCGGATCTGTTGGTGCATTCGCCCTATGTCTGGTTTGCCCAGATGATGCCCGATGACCCGCTGATCGTCGATTGGGTGGCGCGCTGCGCCGCCCGTCCAGCAAACCAGCGCACCAAGGCGCTGGACGCGGCTTAACCCGCTAACTGGCGCGCGTCACGCGGGCCAGTTGCACCGCCAGAATGCCAGCCGCGATAATCACCACGCCGATCACATCCCAATGCGTCAGCCGTTCGCCCAAAAACAGCGCCGCAATCGCCACGCCAAAGAACGGGTTGAGAAAATGGAACGCGGCGGCCCGCACCGCGCCGATCCGTTCGACCAGCTTGAACCAGATCCAGGTTGCAAGCAGACCCGGCACCAGAGTTGTGTAGGTAAAGGCGAGCATCAGACGCGGGTTCCAGTTCACCTGCCACGTCTCCGTCGCCATGGCGACGACCATCAGACAGGCGGACCCAACCAGCATTTGCAACCCAACGATCATCATCAAATTGCCGCCGCCCGATGCCCCACGCACCGAAAGCGTTGCAAGCGTCAGTGCCAACACACCGACGCCAAGCAGGGCAAGGCCGGTTCCGTCGACGCCACCCGAAAGGCGGGATCCCATGATGATCGCGACCCCGATGATCCCGGCCACAAGGCCCGCATAAGCCAACGGTCGCAAACGCTCGCCGAACAACAGCCATCCCGCCAGTGCCACCAAAAGCGGCATGGTCGAGGCCACAATCGCCGCCAACGATGCCTCCACCCATTGCATCGCGACGAAGTTGAGGCCGAGATAAAGCGCGTTCTGACAGATGCCAAAGATCACCGTTGCCCGCCACTGGCCACGCGTCAACCGTGCAGTCTGGCCCAGAGTGAGCGCAATCACGACCCCGATCACCCCGGCAATCAGGAACCTCAGCACCAGTGCAAAAAGCGGTGGCGCATCCGCAACGATCATCCGTGCCGTTGTAAAGGCCGATGACCACATCAACGCAAACGCCAAACCCATCGCGACGGAGCGCAGATCCATTTTCAGCGCCTATTCCCAGCCGTAATTGAAGCTGATGCTGATGCGATCGTCCTCGGCCATGTTCATCGGCACCTCATGGCGCAACCAGCTTTCCCACAAAAGCACTTCGCCCGGTTCCGGGGCAACGTAGACGAAGCTGCGCAATTCCTGCGGTGCATCGGCGGTGCGCGACGGTGCCGCCATCATCATCGGCAGGCGCGGGTCTTCGAACTTGATGGCACTGGTTCCGGGCGGCATCGCAACATAGGTCGTGCCGCTGATCACCGAATGCGGGTGGATGTGCGAACTGTGAATCCCGCCCTCCGGCAGAATATTGATCCAGATGCTGTCGAGCTTCAGTTTCTTCTTTCCCAGATCAAATGCCAATTCCCCGGCGAAGGCCGCAACATGCTTGTCCAGCACCTTCACCAGATTCTTGATCGCGGGGTCTCGCCAGGCCAGATCAGCGAGCGAGGCATAGCTGGTATAACCGGGATATTGGTTTTCGGCGCACCAATCCTGCCCGGCCTCATCATCGCCGGCAATCGAAAGGCAGGTCGCCTCTAACAGGTCGGGGTTGGGCACTTTGCCAAGCTCTGCCAATGCGGCGCGATAAAGACGGGTAACGAAAAGGGAGTCGATTTGGGCCATGCGGTATCCGTGGGATTTGTCGGCGTTGGCGCAGCCACCAAAGCCGATATTGAATGATCGTCAGCGCCATTCTAGCGCGACCTGTCCGTAGTGGCGAGGGAGATATGCCCATCTGATACAATACAAAAAGGCCGCCCGGAACTGGGGCGGCCTTTTGTATCCTGGGTATGCCAGAAATCAAAACTCAGTCGTTGACCGAATCCTTGAGCGCCTTTGCAATGGTGAATTTCACCTGCTTGTCGGCTGCTTTCGTCATGGTCTCACCCGTCGCCGGGTTGCGAACCTGACGCTCCGGACGGGCCCGGCAGGCCATTTTGCCAAGACCCGGCAGGGTGATCGCACCGCCACCAGCCACTTCGCGCGTCACGATGGACGTGACCGCATCCAGTGCCGCAGTCGCGGTTTTCTTGTCGGCGCCCATTTCTTCGGCCAGCGCGGCAATCAGCTGCGTCTTGGTCATCGGCTTGTTCATCTCAAGTCTCCTGTTCCTGCCCCACCAACTATTTCGCAGGGTCTGTGCAGCCCCTTTTTGGGCGGATGTCATCGCTACACAGGTTTTTGCCACCTAAATCAAGCCCAAATTCCCGCATTTCTTCATAAACAAGCGGGTTTTCACCAGTTCAGAGGAAGGCAGTTTCATCAAAGCTGCGCAGCTTTCGACTGTGGATGCGTTCCAGCGGCATTTCGCGCAGCCGTTCCATCGCGCGGATACCGATCTGCAAATGCCGCGCCACCTGGGTTTTGTAGAAATCGGACGCCATGCCCGGCAGCTTCAATTCGCCATGCAACGGCTTGTCAGACACGCACAGCAAGGTGCCATAAGGCACCCGAAAGCGAAAGCCGTTCGCCGCAATTGTCGCACTTTCCATATCCAAAGCGACCGCTCGTGATTGCGACAACCGCGTCACCGGGCCGGAATGGTCGCGCAATTCCCAATTGCGGTTGTCGATGGTCGCGACTGTTCCGGTGCGCATGATGCGTTTCAGCTCATAGCCTTCCAGCATGGTGACATCGGCGACCGCATGTTCCAGCGCGATCTGAATCTCCGCCAAAGCCGGGATCGGCACCCAGATCGGCAAGTCATCATCAAGCACATGATCTTCACGCAAATAGGCATGGGCCAGCACGAAATCGCCAAGACTCTGACTATTGCGCAATCCGGCGCAATGGCCGACCATCAGCCAAGCGTGCGGCCGCAGGACCGCGATATGGTCGGTCGCGGTTTTCGCGTTGCTGGGCCCGACTCCAATATTGACCAAGGTGATCCCTTGTCCATCTGCACGTTTCAGGTGGTAGGTCGGCATCTGCGGCAGCTTCAAGGGCGCTGTCAGCGCCTCATCACCCTTCGTGATGATGGTGTTACCGGTGCTGACAAAGGCAATATAGCCACTTTCCGGGTCCGCCAATACAGCGCGGGCATAGGCCTCAAACTCCTCAACATAGAACTGGTAATTGGTAAACAGTACATGGTTCTGAAAATGCTCCGGGTCGGTCGCGGTATAGTGGCTTAGCCTTGCGAGGCTGTAATCCACCCGCTGCGCGGTGAACGGGGCCAATGGAAAGGAACCATCCGCGTATGCTGTCCGGGTGCCGTTCACGATATCATCGTTCGTCGTCGCAAGATCGGGAACATCGAACACGTCCCTCAAGCTGAAATTCAAACTGCCTTCCTGCGGAATCGAAACATCCGGTTTGCCTGTCACCGCGAAATGCACCGGGATCGGTGTGTCAGATTGACCGATCTGAACATATATCCCGTGACTGTGCATCAGCAATTCAATCTGCTGAATCAAATATTTGCGGAACAGGTCAGGGCGCGTCACTGTCGTCGAGTACGTGCCGGGATGCGCGACATGCCCAAACGCAAGCCGGCTGTCGCTTTTGCTGAAACTGGTCGTTGTCAGGCGGATTTCGGGGTAAAATGCCCGCACCCGCGCATCTGGCCGCTCACCCAGAACCGCCGCGCTGAAGTGCTCTGCCAAAAAGCCTGTTGCCTCAAAGTAAAGCGCTTCAAGCCGATCCACCGCCGCCTCAGGGTTGGAAAAGCTTTCGACCAGCGCCCGCCGGGGCGTCAGAACAGGAAGGAGGGTATCGTCATTCATTCGTTTTTCTTTTTCTTTCTGAAATGATCCGGCATCTAACCCGAAGATGAGGGGGGTCGGCAAGCCCCCACAAGAATGTCTCGGACATTCTCATCCGGGTGACGCCACGGATCAGATCCGGGTGAACCGCACGATCAGCGCCATATCGCTCCGATGCGCCGGGTCGGGCGCATCGGCATAGATTGGTTCCTCGTCAATCTCCACATCGTCGATGCGTCCCGCCAACTCCGACAACATCGCGGCAAAACCTTCGGCGGCATACACGACCTTGTTCACAGACAGCGCAAATTGCGCGCCCGGTGCTGCAACGGCCAAAAGCGCCCGAATTGCGGCCGGGCCAACATGGCCATGGGTAAACGTCCCCGAACTGACAACGCCGCGATAGGCCGCAAACGGCAATTCAAGCGCGGTCGTCACATCAGCAAGCATCAAGTCGCGGTAAACGCCTTTCGCGCGCGCCTTCGCCAGCATCTGGGGGGAAATGTCCAATCCGTCCACCGGTCCCACGCCACGCGCCGCCAGCGCTTGCCCCAGAAGTCCGGTGCCAGCGCCCACGTCCAGAACCGGGCCGCCGCCGCGATAGGCCGCCGCGACAAGCGCCGGGAGGCGGTAAGCCATACGCGCGGCGAAATCGGCGTCATAGCTTTCGGCCCAGTCTGCATACAGCGCCCGATTGTCGTCGGGGGTGTGGAGCGCATATGCCTTGTCAAGATCGGGGTTGTTTTGTGTCATGTTTCGATCAAGCCGCATCCCTGCTCTGAAATCAAGTTGCACATGGATTTGCCGGGCGCGATAGTTGACAGATGAAAACACTCCTTTCGCTCGGTCACGGCTATTCTGCCCAGGCATTGGCGCGGTTGTTGCTGCCGCAGGGCTGGCGCATCATCGCCACCACCCGCACCACCGGCAAAGCCGAGGCGCTGGCCACGACGGGAGTGGAACCGATCCTGTGGCCCGGCACCCCCCTTGGCCCGATCATGGCCGAGACGACACATCTTTTGACCTCGATCGCACCCGACGACGCCGGCGATCCGGTGTTGGGCGCGGTCGCGCCGTTGATTTCCGCCGCAAACCTGCAATGGCTGGGCTATCTCTCCACAACCGGGGTGTACGGCGACCATGGCGGCGGCTGGGTCGATGAACGAACACCCCTCACCCCTGCAACCAAACGCGGCCAGTTCCGTGTCGCTGCTGAAGCGTCCTGGCAGGTGCTCGCACAGGAAGCGGGGTTGCCCCTGCATATCTTTCGCCTTGCCGGCATCTACGGCCCTGGTCGCGGCCCCCTTGCCAAACTCCGTGACGGATCCGCCCGCCGGATCGTGAAACCGGGCCAGGTGTTCTCCCGCGTCCATGTCGACGATATCGCTCAGGTGCTCGCCGCCTCCATGTTACGGCCCCTCCCCGGCGCGATCTACAATCTTTGCGATGACGACCCTGCCGCCCCCGAAGATGTCATCGCCTATGCCGCCGAGCTTCTTGGCTTGCCGATCCCGAAAACCGAAAACTGGCTCAATGCGGAAATGTCACCGATGGCCCGCAGCTTTTATGCGGAAAGCAAACGCGTGCGGAATGACCGGATCAAGACGGAACTTGGAATAAAACTGCTCTACCCGTCCTATCGCGACGGGTTGACGGCGCTGGCACAATGGGAAATCTGACAGAAATCAGACCGCCATGTTTCTTCTCTGAAAAAATATCCTTGGGGGTAAGGTGCGCAGCACCTGAAGGGGGCAAACAGCCCCCTTGGTTTTTTCGGAGAAAAACCGCTGCGCGCTGAACCCGAAGCAGGTTCGCCTCAGTTGTCGTTGATATCGCGATCCCAGATCTTTACCTGCCCGGCATGGCTGCCCAAAAATCTCCGCGTCACAAACCAGGCCATCAGGGAGGCAACCGCAAAGACCAGCATCGTGATCGCAGTATTGGTCCCAAGAACGCCGATCCCGACCAGCACCCCGGTAATCACCGCGCCAATGGCGAAGCCGAGGAAAATATACCCCGGCACCAGAATCTCCAACACACCAAGCGCGAAGCCCGCGACGATCCAGACCCACCAGAGTCCAAACCAGCTCATGCCCGGCCCTTCAACATCTTGAACGCATCGCCAAACGCTTCCAGCGCCTGCGCCGGAACGATGATCATTTGCTTGCCGGTGCCCTGCCCAACAGCCGTCAGCGCCTCAACCTGCTTCAACGCCACCTGATATTGCGCTGCTTCCAAACCGTTCTGCCGGATTGCTTCGGCAATTACACCCGTCGCATAGGCTTCCGCATCCGCCAGCACCCGGCGCTCCTTCGCCCCTTGCTCCGCCGCGTAAAGCTGGGCATCGGCATTCAATTCCACTGAACGTTTCTTGCCCTCTGCCTCGGTCACCTGCGCCCGGCGTGCGCGTTCTGCATTCAGCTGTTGAAGCATCGCGGCACGCGTTGCTTCATCAAGGTTCACGTCCAGAACTTCGGCGCGCGTCACCTCGATCCCCCAGTCATCGACCATGGCGGCAACTTGTTCGCGGATCATGCCAATCAACTGGGTGCGGTTGGATTGGACCTGATCGAGCTCTAGCTTGCCAATCTCCGACCGCACGATCCCTGCCACGGTCGTCGCAATCGCACCGTCCACATCGCGGATCCGGTAAACCGTCTTTTCCGGCTCGGTGATCCGGTAGAACACCGATGTTTCCACCCGCACCAGCACGTTATCCGCCGTAATCGCGTCCTGCGAGGCATTGGGCAACTGCCGTTCCAGCACGGAAATCCTATGCGCGATCCGGTCCAGAAACGGCACAACAAAGTTGATCCCCGGCCCCAGAACCGCGCGCAACCGCCCGAACCGTTCCACCACATGCTGTTCCGACTGCGGTACAATACGGACGCCAAGAAAAATGCAAACGATGATAAATACGGCAATCGCGATATAGACTGCGTTCCCACCGATAATCTGCTCAAAATCCATCGCGAAACCCTCTGAAATTCCCCTAACCATTCATGACCTGATCGCCCGCCCCGCGCAAGACCGCATGACGGACACCGCAGGAAATGGGTTGATCGCAAACACCACGCCCATGCCGCCGTGACGGGTTTAACCCTTTTGCCTGTGATGCAACGGCAACGGGCCGCCGTCAGTGCCGCCACAACCGACTCGACTGCGCCCATCACAGCACCATTGAGGTGCGCCGCTACAGTGCAAGCGCGAGTTTGCGACCTTCGTGGAAGGCATAAGGCGCCTGCCGGGGTGCGGCACAATCGCCGATGCGGTGCAGGTTGTGGCCGGGGATCAGCTCTGGAAACGGGTCAAAGGCGCGGTTTGTCGTCGCCATCACCAAGGCTGACGCAGAAATGCTCTCCTCGTCCCCGGTCAAAAAACTGCGGATGGTGACGCCATTGCCGTGCCAGCGAGTGATACAATGCTCTGTGATCAGCCGCACCCCGGCGCGCGCCAACCGTTGACGCGCGGGCATATCGGCAGAGGTGCGCGCGATTTCCTTGCCGACAAATGCATCCGGCGTAATATGGATCACGCACTTGCCCTGCTCTGCCAGATACCAGCTTGTGCCGACCCCGCGCCAATTGCCGCCCTCGTCATAGACAACCACAGTATCGCCCAGCTTCGCCTCACGCCGCAGCACATCCTCCGGGGCGTAGACATGACCATTCTCCCGCCCCGGCAAAACGGGTTCCGATGGGTTCCACCGCTGCCGCCAGTCGTTATCGGGAAGTGAGCCCGTGGCGATGATGGTGTGATCGGCTGCGGGCAGATCATCCGCCTCAAGATAGGAGTTGAGGTGCAATGCAACACCCAGTTTCGCAAACTGCCTTTCGTACCAGTCCATCAGATCGAGGATCTGCGCGCGCCGGGGCTGCATCCCGGCGAGTCGGAACTGCCCACCCACCTGCGCCCCCGCTTCATGGATCGCTACGCGATGGCCGCGCTCCGCCGCAACGCGCGCGGCTTCCAGCCCGGCGGGGCCGGCACCGATAACCAGCACATCCTTCGGGCTGATGGTCTTGGCAAAGGGTTCCGACCCCCATTCCCATTCGCGCCCCGCACTGGGGTTGATCAGGCAGGAAATCCAGTAATCCCGGCTACGCCGCCCCCAGCACATCTGATTGCAGGAAATGCAGCCACGCACATCCTCCGCGCGTCCTTCGGTGGTTTTCCGCGCCAGATGCGGATCGGCAATCTGCCCCCGCACAATCGACACAAGATCGGCCTGACCCGAGGCGATGATAGTTTCCGCATTCTCCGGCGTCCGGACATGCGCCTCAGACGTAATTTTTGCATGGCTGACGGCTGCCTTCAGATGCTCCGTCACCGGTGCTGTCAGTTTGTCAGGAAACAGGAAAGTCGGCATCAGCCGTTCAAAATCCAGGTATCCGCCATGCCCGCAGGTGACGTAATCGACGTCACCCGTTGCATCATGCAATGTCACAA
>NZ_JAKDLJ010000358.1 GCF_030452865.1 Pseudorhodobacter sp. | reverse complement strand
GAAAAACCGTGGCGCTATCCGGCTCCTCCGGGGTTGGCAAAACCACGTTGACGAATGCGCTGACCGGGATTGGCGCGGCGACCCAGGCGGTTCGCGACGATGATGCGCGCGGGCGGCACACCACAACGGCGCGCCATCTTTATCCCTTGCC
This sequence comes from Pseudorhodobacter sp., assembly GCF_030452865.1. Lineage (GTDB taxonomy): Bacteria > Pseudomonadota > Alphaproteobacteria > Rhodobacterales > Rhodobacteraceae > Pseudorhodobacter. The sequence continues at coordinate 3,533 of NZ_JAKDLJ010000358.1, read as the reverse complement.
GTCGGGCGGTTGGCTTATCGACACACCCGGCATCCGCGGCCTTGGCGTTTCCGACGCGGCCAGCGGGATCGACGTGACCTTCGCCGAGATTACCGAGCTTGCAGCAGAGTGCAAATTCCGCGACTGCAAGCACGAAGGCGAACCCGGTTGCGCCGTACAAGCCGCTATTGTTGCAGGCGCGGTGGATGCAGACCGGCTGGACCGCTGGCGCAAGCTGAGTGCCGAGGACGCAGTGAACACCGCAAGTTCGGGTGCGGCAATGGGCAAAGGTTACGGCATCACCAAACGCTCCAAAAGCAAGGCATTGGCCAAGCAAAACAAGGCGGCGCAGAAGCACAAAAAGCGGTAGCGGTTCAGGTCGCAGTTTCAGGGCGCGTTGCCCAATCCATCTGCGCCTCGGTTTCGACTGCACAAGGGCGCGCGGCGCGCAGACGGGCCACGGCCGGTTCGGCCTCCTCCCCCGCCTCGACCATCAGCCGCAGCGCAATCATTCCCGTGCGCCCGCACCCCCCGCGACAATGGATCACGATGCGGCTTCCTGTGGCCAAACGCGCATGCAGTTTCAGCGCCAATATCCGCCAATCGCCTCTTGGGGTGGCGTAGTCCGCAATCGGGAAATGACAATGCGCGATTCCCGCCGCCGCGAAAACATCAATCAGATCGGGCGAAAGCATGGCAAGCTCCGGTCCCTCCACCAATGTCAGCACCAAATCCGCGCGCCAAGCCTGCAACGCCGTCAGGTCTGACGCCTGCGGCAAGGCGCAAAGCCCCAGCACCCCGCCGCCAACGGCGATTTCTGCAATTTCAAACGCCATTTTTACACCTTCACGCCGAAATCCCGCTTCGGCTGGACGCGCCTCGCCCAAGTGCTTACCCTATGGCCAACCCCGAATCCAAGGGCCATAGCCAAGGGAATCCTATGCCTGACACCGCCGCCCCCGTCTATCAGGTTCTGGCCCGCAAATACCGGCCCGAAACCTTTGCCGATCTGGTCGGGCAAGATGCCATGGTCCGAACCCTGAAAAACGCCTTCGCCGCCGACCGCATCGCGCAAGCCTTCATTATGACCGGTATTCGCGGGACCGGCAAAACCACCACCGCGCGGATCATCGCCAAGGGGCTGAACTGCATCGGCCCCGATGGCAAAGGCGGGCCGACGACGGAACCTTGTGGTGTCTGCGATCAGTGCAAATCCATCATGGAAGGGCGCCATGTCGATGTGATGGAAATGGACGCCGCTTCCCGCACCGGGGTCGATGACATCCGCGAAATCATCGCCTCGGTGGCTTACCGAGCCACTTCTGCCCGCTACAAAATCTATATCATCGACGAAGTGCATATGTTGTCGACCAGCGCCTTTAACGCCCTGCTGAAAACGCTGGAGGAACCGCCCCCGCATGTGAAATTCATCTTTGCCACCACCGAAATTCGCAAGGTGCCCGTCACCGTTCTGTCTCGTTGCCAGCGGTTCGACCTGAAACGGATTGAACCGGAGGTGATGATTGCCCTGCTGCAAAAGATTGCGACCGGCGAAGGGGCGTCGATTTCGGATGATGCGCTGGCGCTGATCACGCGCGCGGCCGAAGGCTCGGCGCGCGATGCGACCTCGCTGCTGGACCAATCCATCAGCCACGGCGCGGGGGAAACCACCGCTGATCAGGTCCGCGCGATGCTGGGCCTTGCGGATCGCGGGCGGGTGCTGGACCTGTTCGATATGGTGGTGCGCGGTGATGCGGCGGCAGCACTCACGGAGCTTGCGGGCCAATATGCCGATGGCGCGGACCCGATGGCAGTGTTGCGCGATCTGGCGGAAATCACCCATTGGCTGTCTGTAATCAAAATCACACCGGAGGCTGCCGAAGACCCGACGACGCCGCCGGATGAGCGCAAGCGTGGGCTGGATATGTCAGGCCGATTGCCGATGCGGGTTCTGACGCGGATGTGGCAGATGCTGTTGAAAGCACTGGAGGAGGTGGCGCTGGCCCCCAACGCGATGATGGCGGCGGAAATGGCTGTGATCCGCCTGACCCATGTGGCCGATCTGCCCGACCCCGAAAGCCTGATCCGCAAGCTGCAAAGCTCCTCCCCCCGCCCCGTTCATGGTGGCGCACCTGCGGGCGGCGGAGGCGGCGCTGTTCATGCCACCACACGCCTGCATGGCCCGGCGGTGGGGGCGGTTCATTTGCCCACACATGGCCCGACAATGCAGGGCGGGCAAGCCACGGCGCTGGTGTTGGCCCCCGGTGTGCTGGAAAGCTACATCACCTTCCAGCATGTCGTTGACCTGATCCGGGAGCGGCGGGATATGACCCTGCTGGTGGAAGTGGAAACCAACCTGCGGCTGGCAAAATACGCCCCCGGTCGGATCGAATTCGAACCGACGGTGAAAGCCCCGCGTGACCTTGCGGCCCGGCTTTCCGCACGGCTCCAAGGGTGGACCGGTGCGCGTTGGGCGGTAAGCGTGGTCAACACCGGCGGCGGCGCGACACTGGCGGAGGAGCAGGACAAGGACCGGCTGGCGGCAGAGGCGAAAGCGATGGAGAACCCGTTGGTTCAAGCGGTGTTCGCGGCGTTTCCGGGTGCGAAGATCGCAGAAATGCGTCAGCCGGAAACGGAAGCTGCCTTTGACGCTCTGCCAGAGGTCGAAGATGAATGGGACCCGTTTGAGGAGGGTTGAAGCCATCAGCGCAAAACCTTAGGTCACAGATAGTCAAATTGGAGATTGCATGATGCTGAAAGGTCTAGGCGGGCTTGGCGATATGGCCAAGATGATGAAAGCCGCGCAGGAAATGCAAGGCAAACTCGCCGAGGTTCAGGACGGGTTGGAGCGGATTGTGGTGATCGGCGAAAGCGGCGCGGGCCTTGTGCGGGCGCGTGCGACGGCCAAAGGCGAGTTGACCGGGTTGGAAATTGATCCTTCGATCTTTGTCGCCTCGGAAAAGGAAGTGGTGGAAGACCTGATCCTTGCTGCGATCAAGGACGCACAGTCGAAAGCCAGCGAGCGGTCACAGGCGGAAATGGGCAAGCTGACCGAAGGTCTGGGCCTGCCGCCGGGCATGAAACTGCCGTTCTGACCCATGGCCAACGCCCCGCGCGATATTGAGCATCTGATCGACCTGATGGCACGATTGCCAGGGCTTGGGCCACGGTCGGCGCGGCGCGCGGTGTTGATGCTGCTGAAAAAGCGCGGCGCGGTGATGGTGCCCTTGGCACGACTGATGGCCGAGGTTGCAGAGACGGCCCGCGATTGCCGGGTCTGCGGCAATATCGGCGGGGCAGAGCTTTGCGATATTTGCAGCGATGACCGCCGCGCAACAGGGGAAATCTGCGTCGTCGAAGATGTCGCCGATCTGTGGGCGATGGAACGCGGCCACGCCTTCAAAGGCCGGTTTCATGTGCTGGGCGGAACACTCTCCGCCCTTGATGCCGTCGGTCCGGATGCGTTGCGCATCCCCGCACTTGTGGCGCGGGTGCGTGATGAAGACACGCGCGAAGTGATCCTTGCACTGAACGCGACTGTCGACGGCCAGACA
>NZ_JAKDLJ010000357.1 GCF_030452865.1 Pseudorhodobacter sp. | reverse complement strand
CTGTTAAGCCAACTTGCTTTTCTGCCGCTGTTCATCCCCAGCATCGCAATGGCCGCCGCCTATATCGCGATGTACGGCACTTCGCTTGGCCCCATTCCGGCACTTTACGGCACCTTCACACTGCTGGTTTTTGCTGCCACCGCCAACCTGATGCCCTATGCGGTGCAATCGGGCCGCGCCGTCCTTAGCCAGATCTCCCTCGACATCGAGGAAAGCGCCAAAATGACCGGCGCAGGCCCGATCCGCCGCATGGTGGAAATTGTGCTGCCGCTGGCCATTCGCGGGGTTTTTGCAGGGGGCATCTTGGTGTTCATCAAGATCGTGCGTGATCTGTCGCTGGTCGTGCTGCTGTTCAGCTCCACCACTCCGGTCCTCAGCATGATGGCTTTTAACTACGCTGGCCTTGGTTTCATGCAGTTCGCCAATGCAATTACGCTGGTCATCCTGATGATCTGCCTGACTGCATCGCTGCTGGTTCACATTTTACAAAACAGGATACAGGGATGGAAAGCCGCATGAACGCGATTAGCCCCACCACGCCCGCCATTGCCATCGAGCATCTGACAAAGCGGTTCAATGGCAACACAGCCGTCGACGACGTCAATATCAGCGTGCCGCCGGGGTCGTTTCTGGTGCTGGTCGGGCCGTCCGGTTGCGGAAAATCCACCCTACTGCGGATGTTGGCAGGGTTGGAACCGCCCACCGAGGGGCAGATCTCCTTTGGTGGCAAGGTTGTGACCAGCGGGCAGTCGGGAGTCACAATTACCGCCGCCGCCCGTGATGCCGGTTTGGTGTTTCAAAGCTATGCGCTTTGGCCACACAAAACGGTCGAAGGCAACATTGACTGGCCGCTGAAGGTTGCCAACTGGTCACGGCAAGATCGGGCAGCCCGCATCGACGAGGTGTTGAAGTTTCTGGATATTGAAGCATTGCGCCACCGCTACCCCGCCGAAATCTCGGGCGGCCAGCAGCAACGCGTGGCGATTGCCCGCACCATCGGCCCGCGCCCCGGTATTCTTTTGCTGGACGAACCGCTTTCCAACCTTGATGCCAAACTGCGGGTCGACATGCGAAGTGAATTGATGCGCATCCATCGTGCCACTAAGGCAACATCGGTCTATGTGACCCATGATCAGGTTGAGGCGATGACGATGGCGACCCATGTCGCGGTGCTTCGGAATGGGCGGGTGGAACAGTTCGGTCCCCCCGATGAATTGCTACTGCGGCCGCAAACCACATTTGTCGCGACATTCCTTGGCACGCCTGCCGGCAATCTTATACCCGTTGAACGCAATGGTGCGGCCTTCCGCTTCAATGGCGTCGATCTGGCATCGGCTACGAACGCGCCCGGGCTGGAAACTGCGCAACTGCTGTACCGCGCGCAAGATATCACCGTAGGGCGGCGTGATGGGCTGCCCTGCGCCATGGCGCGATACGCCGAATCTGCACCAATCGCAGGGCAATCCATGGTCACCTGTATGATCGGCGACATGCGGGTCACCGCCATGGTAGACGGGTTTTTTAGGGCCGAGCCGGGCGCAGAGGTCGAAGTGACATTTTTACGCGCCCCCGATGCTGTTTTTAACGCCGAAGGCCAAAGGGTAACAGAATGAGACTGATCTTGATGCGCCACGGCGAAACCATCTGGAATGCCGAACGACGGCTGCAGGGGCATGACAATGCGCAGCTATCTGCGCGCGGCATCGAACAGGCCCTATCCTTCAAGCGCCTGATCGACGGCCTGAACCCCAAATGTGTCGTCTCTTCCGATTTAGGGCGCTGCCGCGAGACGGTGGGTCTGATCGGGTTCGAAGACGCCCCCGCAGACGTAAGGTTGCGGGAGCTGAACATGGGCGAATGGACCGGACGGCGCAAACCTGATCTGATCGCGGAACACCCCGAAAACTACTGGGCATGGCGCGCAGGAACCTGGCACCCGAAGGGCGGCGAAGCGTGGCAGGATTTCGTTGACCGTGTCGTGGGAGGATTGCGCGACTGGCTGAAAACGGCAGACGGCGATGTTCTTGCCGTCGTCCACAGCGGCGTGATCCGCGCAGCCCTGAACGCATTTCTGGGCCTTTCCCAAGACAAAATGGTGCCCGTAACCCCCGGCACAGCAACAATGCTACATTTTGACGACCCCTTCTCAAAGGTCGTAAAGCTGGAAGGCTATAATTTGGGCCTTTTCGCCCCCCAGACAGTTGAAGCGGTGTCGGACTGATGCATCTGACGTTTTAGTGAAAATGAGGTTCACTCGATACAAAACGACCCTCAAGCTGAAAAGGCGGCCCTCACAGGACGAATACGTTTGTTGTATGGCGCTACAGAACTTTTCATCAAGCCTTGACTAAACGGGCTGGGCTTTGTCAGATCTATGGCCAGTACTAAAGCTGTCATTGGAGTAATGTGCATTATCGGACTCTCGGGGCGCAAAGCTGCCGTTGGATGCTCAATGCGCTCAGGTCGGATTTGGGCCGGGTGCGTTGGATAGCCGCTCTCAAATATTTGCGAAGTTCTGCGTTAGAGCGTGTTGCGTTCAATCGGCCTCATATCCTGCGGCCTTGAAGAAGTTATAGCATTCCTCTTCACTGAAGAGATCACAGACTTGGCCGACAGCCCGCCATAGCGCATCGTAGCTTCTTGCTACCGCCCTTCGAATGAGGGCTTTCAGCTTGGCGAATGCCATTTCGATAGGGTTCAGATCCGGGCTATAAGGCGGCAAGAACAAAAACCACGCGCCGACGGCCTTCATCGCGGCTGCCGCGCCAGGGCTTTTATGCGATGACAGGTTGTCGAGAATGATCACGTCGCCCGGCTGCAAAGCCGGAACCAACTGCGTTTTGACATAGAGATCGAACAACTCGCGGTTCATTGGCCCGCCGATGACCCAAGGCGCGTCCAGCCGATCATGGCGCAAGGCGGCGATGAAGGTCTGAGTGCTCCAGTGACCGAAAGGCACATGATCCACCAGTCGCGCGCCTTTCGGGGCCCAGCCGGTGGTCTTGGCCATGTTCGTCTTCAGCGAGGTTTCGTCGATAAAGCCTATGCGTGGCAATAAGTTGCGCATGAAAGGCTGACGCCGCGTGATCCAGACGTGGCGCGCCTCGCGGACATCAGGCCGCTTCTGCTCGGCGGCTTGCAGATCTTTTTTTGTGTGTCAAACCGAGGCCGCGCAAGAACCGCCAGTCCGAAACCCGGTGGATCGTGATACCGTGGCGATCCGCCAGTTCCACCACCAAATCGTCCAAGGTCAGGTCGGGCTTCTCGACCAGCCGCCTCCTGATGCTGTCCGTTACGATCTTGAGTTTTCCATGACCACCACCGTTACCCTGCGCTCGCGGGTGAAGCGCGCCTGTTTCGCGCTTCAAGATGACCATGTCGTTGACGAAACTTACCGAAACCCGAAACCGGGCAGCAGCCGAACGGTGCGAATGCCCTTCTTCAACGAACTCAACTACACGCAACCGAAGCGCCATAGGATGTGGTCTACCCATCTCGATCCCCCATATCTGTCATCCAGACAAGGAATCAGAAATCATGCCTCGTGGGAATCCTGAATCGGGAAAGCCGCAACATGCTCTAGTGTAAAAAAGGAATCGGAAAAAGAACATATAATGCACAATACTTATTCGAATTCTTTTGGTTGCGGGAGTAGGATTTGAACCTACGACCTTCAGGTTATGAGCCTGACG
>NZ_JAKDLJ010000356.1 GCF_030452865.1 Pseudorhodobacter sp. | reverse complement strand
CAATTTTAACTTCATCTTGGCTTAGATCACAGGCAGAATAATCTCTGGCTCGTCGGAGAAGGTGCTTTGAAGAATTCCCAACCCCCGGCGCAGGTCCGCGGCCAGGGTCGAGCCCAAAGAAACACGGATAGCGGGCCGCTTTGCTTTGTCGCCAACCCGGAACGCTTGGCCCGCGGCCACAGCAACACCCCGCCTGCGCGCCTGGTCGACAAAGCTCGTCTCGGTCCAACCAGCGGCCAAATCCAACCAGAGATGCAAGCTGTTAGGATGACAGGCGGGCATATTTTTCCCCAGGACTTCTTGCGCAATCCGGTGCCGTTCCTGCATGGCTTGGCGCTGCCACATGGCAAGATCCATCACTGTGCCGTCTTCGATCCAGTGAGAAAGCAGGTCAACCATCGGCGGCGTTGCCATCCAATTTGCCACCAGATGCCGATTTGAAACGGCAGTTGCAAGGCGTGCCGGACTGGTCAGAAAGGCCAACCGCAACCCCGGCATGGTGATCTTGGTGAAGCCGCAGATATAGAGCGTGCGTTCTGGCGCAAGGGTGGCAAAGGCTGAAACCCGGTCCGGCACCATCACGTTCAGGATGTCGTTTTCAATGATGTTCAGGTCATATCGCCGCGCGACTTCCACAAGCTCAGCGCGACGTTCCAGTGGCATAAGACTCGCTAGAGGATTGATAACATTAGGTTGTAAGTAAATGGCACGCAATTGCCCACGCCGCGCCATCTCATCCAACGCAGCAGGCATCATACCCGCAGCATCCATCTTTACGCCCTCGATATGCAACCCAAGATAACTACAGAGCGGCGATAGAATATGGTGGGTCAGCGCCTCGACCGCAATGCTGGATCCGGGGGGGGCGACGCTCATCAATGCTGCGGTGATCGCGGGCGTCGCACCGTTGGTGATAGAGATAGAGTGTGGATCAACCGCAATGCCTTGCTGGTTCAACCAGCCTGCCGCCACGTTCCGGTGCTGCGGCATCACCATGTTGGGGCGAAAAGACAGGGCCGAGGCGATGCTCAGATTTTCGGCAAGCCACGCGAACCCCTGCTTGAGTCGTTCATGCTGCATCGCCCCCACTACGGGTTTCAGGATCGACAAATCGATCACCTCACCCGGGCGCTCTGCGAGATAGGGTTGGCGGGCATCGGCAGCCCCGCCAAGGACGAATGACCCCCGCCCAATCTCACCGCTGACCAACCCGCGCCGGATCAGTTCCTCATAGGCGCGGCTGACGGTTTGCACGGAAAGCCCAAGGTTGTCGGCCAACTTGCGATGCGGCATGAGGCGCGCACCAATCTCGAGTTGACCAGATTCGATCGCCCGCACAAATTGCGCGGCCAAGGAAAGATAAGCAGGACGCTGCAAGGCTGCGGGGTCAGGTTTCCAATTTGTCATGGTGTCAATCTGCAAAATATCATATCAATCTGCAAATGAATTGTGTGGAGGGCGGGATGAAACTGGACGTCATTGATTTGCGTATTTTGGCGGCCGTGCAAGAAGATGGCCGGATTACCAAGCTACGCTTGGCCGAACTGGCGGGCCTATCCCCTACGCCGTGCTGGTTGCGGTTACGCAAGTTGGAGCAGGCTGGGCTAATTCAGGGCTATCATGCGCGTTTGGCACCGCGCCGAATTGCGCCGATTGCCACCATCATCGTCGAAGTGACGCTGGCCAATCACCGCCAATCCGACTTTGACCGTTTTGAACAAACCATCGCCGCGACGCCGGAGATCACTGCCTGTTGGTCGGTGGGAGGCGGGGTCGATTATTTCCTTAAAGTGATGACGCGCGACGTCGACTCCTATCAGCGCCTGATTGACGGGATGCTTACTGCGAACATCGGTATTGACCGCTATTTCACCTATATCGTCACCCGCAGCGTCAAGGACGATGGCGCGGTGCCGATGTCTCTGTTTTCATCGTCATAGAGAGAGTCTCTATTCTCAAACGAAAAACAGCTAAACATGGCTGGATTGACGGGCAAAAACAGCCCCCTAATCTGCCCCACTGCGGCCATCCTACCTCAAACGAATGAGAGGTCTGCGATGACGCTTCAAGCCCCCTGCAATCCGCCGCATCCCGCCCTTGGTGGCCTGAGTGACCGTGCCTTGCTGCGCGGGCTTGGCTACATCGACGGCGCTTGGGTGGCGGCGGCCGATGCATCGGATTTCACGGTGACCGATCCTGCGACGGGTGCCTTGGTGGCCCGAGTGGCGTGGCTTTCGGGCGCACAGACGGACCTCGCCATTGCGGCGGCGACGCGGGCGTTTCCGGTCTGGCGCGACCGCCTGCCGCAAGACCGCGCCCGCATCCTGACCCGCTGGGCGGCGTTGATGCTTGAGGCCAAAGCCGATCTTGCGCTTTTGATGACACTGGAGCAAGGCAAGCCACTGGCTGAGAGCCTGGGCGAGATCGACTATGCCGCGAGTTTTCTGGATTGGTATGCCGGTGAGGCGCTGCGCAGCAATGCTGAAGGCATCACCAGCCATCTGCCCAACGCCGAGATGTTCGTGCGGCGCGAGGCTTTGGGACCGGTGGGGGTGGTGACGCCATGGAACTTTCCATCAGCGATGATCACCCGCAAAGTCGCGGCGGCGCTGGCGGCGGGTTGCACGGCAGTGGTGCATCCCTCATCTGAAACCCCACTTTCGGCGCTGGCACTGGCGGAATTGGCGGAACGCGCAGGCGTTCCAGCCGGGGTTTTCAACGTGGTGACGGGTGACGCCGCCGAGATTGTGGGCCGAATGTGCGCCGATGACCGGTTGCGGGCGATGTCGTTTACCGGCTCGACCGAGATTGGCAAACTGATCGCAAGCCAATGCGCACCGACGATGAAACGTTTGGTGATGGAACTGGGAGGTCATGCGCCCTTGATCATCTTTGAGGACGCTGATCTGGACCGCGCCGTGCAAATCGCGGTGGATGCGAAATTTGCCACCTCGGGGCAGGACTGCTTGGCCGCCAACCGGATTTATGTGGCGCGCCCCATTTTGGCCGAGTTCAGCCGCCGCTTTGGTGCGCGGATTGCGGCGCTACGGGTTGGCAACGGGTTGGACCCGGCAACCGAGGTTGGCCCCTTGATGCATGCCCGTGCGCTGGCCAAGGTGGCGGCGCAGGTGATGGATGCAGTGACCAAAGGGGCAACCGTGGCAGTGGGCGGCAAGGTTGATCCCAACCTGCCACTGATCTACCTGCCGACACTCCTCCTGAATGTGCCCGAAGATGCGCTGATCTTGCGCGAGGAAACCTTTGGGCCTGTCGCCGCCGTGATCGGGTTTGATACCGAGGCCGAGGTGATCTCCCGCGCCAATGCCACGCCTTATGGCCTTGTCGCCTATGTCGTGACCCGCGATGGCGCGCGCCAACTGCGACTGTCGCGGGCGCTGGACTTTGGCATGATTGCGGTTAACCGTGTGAAAATCACCGGCGGGCCGGTGCCCTTTGGCGGCTGGAAACACTCGGGCCTTGGCCGTGAGGGATCGCGCCACGGGTTAGAAGCCTTTACCGAACTGAAATACATCTGCATCGACACCGCCGCCTGAGCGGGAAAGGACACCACATGCAAGACCTGACCAACGACCTGAACGCCTGGGATCGTGACCACTTTTTTCACCCTTCGACCCATATGGGGATGCATGCCCGCGGTGAGACGCCGCGCCGTGTGATCACGGGCGGCGAGGGGGTTTA
>NZ_JAKDLJ010000036.1 GCF_030452865.1 Pseudorhodobacter sp. | reverse complement strand
GCCGAAGGACGGAATCATGCTGGTAATATCCACTGAGTCGGGTTTCCTTACTGCGTGGCTTCAAGGGCTTGCGCGGCGGTCTTTCTTGCGAGATGGTCCATCGCCAGCACATCCTCAAGGGCTGTCGCGGCAATTTGAAGGCTATTTTGGCACGAAAGCCGGGCAAGTGTGTCTTCGACCACCTCCGACATCGCCAGAAACGGCAAGCGCCCCGCGATGAAATGATCCAGCGCCACCTCTTTCGCGGCGTTGAAGGCCGCGCCGGACAGGCCACGGGTTTCCATTACCGCCCGTGCAAGCCGCAAGGCTGGAAAGCGCGCGGCGTCGGGAGCCTCAAAATTCAGCGCGGCAAGTCGTGCGAGGTCCAACCGTTCGACCGGCACATGCCCCCGGCGCGGCCAGTGCAGCGCGAAACCGATGGCATGGCGCATATCGGCGGGCCCAAGATGTGCCATGATCCCGCCGTCACAAAAACCGACCATGGCGTGAATGATGGATTGCGGGTGAACGATAACCTCGATTTGCCTCGGTTCAAACCCGAAAAACTCGCGTGTTTCAATCAGTTCCAAGGCTTTGTTGAACATGGAGGCCGAGTCGATCGAAATCCGCTGACCCATCGCCCAATTCGGATGCGCCACCGCTTGCGAAGGTGTTATCGTGCGCATCTGTTCCATGGTGAACCGGCGGAACGGGCCACCGGAAGCGGTGATGATCACCCGCTCCACCGACGCTTTATCTTCCCCCATCAGCACTTGAAACACAGCGGAATGTTCACTGTCCACCGGCAGGATCGTCGCGCCATGCGCTTTCGCCGTCGCCATCAGGAGCGGCCCGGCGGTGACAAGACTTTCCTTGTTCGCCAGCGCCAGTGTCCCGCCATGGCGCAGAGCGTGCAACCCCGGCACCAGACCCGCCGCGCCAACAATGGCCGACATCACCCAATCCGCAGGCCGATCCGCAGCTTCGGCAATCGCCGCCTGCCCCGCCGCCGCTTCAATTCCGCTGCCGGCAAGGGCGTCGCGCTGTCGATCATTGTCGCCGTGCATGAATATGGCCATTACATCGTCGGGCGCTGGTGCGGGATTCATGCGGAGGTGTTCTCGCTTGGCTTTGGCCCGGTGCTGTTTTCGCGGGTCGACAAACACGGCACACGCTGGCAATTCGCCGCCTTGCCGTTTGGCGGTTTTGTGAAGTTTCTCGGCGATGCCGATGCAGCCTCCGGCAAGGACGGCGAAACCATCAGCCGCTTGTCGGATGCCGAACGCCGCCGCACCATGCATGGCGCCCCGCTTTGGGCGCGTGCGGCGACGGTTGCTGCGGGGCCGGTTTTCAACTTCATTCTGACAATCGCGATCTATTTCGCCGTTATCATGTCGCTTGGTATCGCTACGGATCGCCCGATGGTTGGCGAGCCGAACCCGATGCCGAACAATACGCAGACATTGCGCAAGGGCGACCTGATCCTTGCGGTGAACGGGAAGGCGACGCCGGATCTGGCGGAGTTCGTGTCTACTGCGCGTGCGGTTCCGCCAAGTGCAAGTGTCGACTACACGGTTGAGCGTGGCGGCATGACCGAAACCATCCGCGGTCCTTACCCGTTCCCTGCCATGATCGGGTCCATCGCGCTCGAATCCGCGGCGCAGGATGCGGGACTGACCGAAGGCGATGTGATCCTTTCGGTTGATGGCAAGCCGGTGAATGCCTTTGTCGACCTCGTGGATATTGTCAAACAGACCAAGGACAAGCCGCTTTTGCTGAAAATCTGGCGCGATGGTGCGGTGTTTGATGCAACTTTGGTGCCCCGGATGACCACAACGCCGACATCGGACGGCAGCTTTGAGGAACGCTACCTGATCGGCTTGGGGGAGGGGCTGGTTTTTGTGCCCGAACTCTACACCCCCGGCCCGATTGAGACGCTGGAGTTGAGCGTGGAGCGGACCTGGACGCTTGTGAAGACAAGCCTTTCCGGCCTCGGTCATATTATTTCGGGTGCTATTTCAAGCTGTAACCTGCGCGGTCCGCTCGGCATTGCGAAATCGTCTTCGGCGGCGGCGTCGCAGGGGTGGTTGACCTTCACGATGATGATTGCCGCACTTTCGACAGCGGTGGGATTGATGAACCTGTTTCCGATCCCCGTGCTTGATGGTGGCCATCTGGTGTTTCACGCCTATGAGGCGGTGACCGGCAAACCGCCTTCCGACATGGCGTTGCGGGCGTTGATGGGGGCTGGGTTGTTCCTGCTTCTTGGCCTGATGGTGTTTGCCTTGGGCAATGATCTGTTCTGCTGATCCGAGGGGGCCTTTTGCTGATCGGGGTGAAGCGCCCCAATAGTGCCACAATCGCGCGCTATGATTGCAGGATCGTCACCAAAAGATGAGTATGCTGCCATGCAAACGGTTATGAACGGATATAAAGGGGTTTCGCTGCTGATCAATCTGAACTGGGATCGGATTTTCAGCGTGGGGACCATTGTGGTCGGGCTTTTGGCCGGGGCGTTTCTGGGTCATGCGATTATCGGAATCTGACAGGTTTCTGCCTTTGGTGTGCCCCTGATGATGCAACAAGAACATATTGAATCACTCTGACGTTCTGCCCTTTTGACAACCTGTTGCATTCCCGTTAGTCAGGGTAAACAGGATTTTTCATGGGGCAGAACAATGCATATTGCGGAACATGTTTCCTTCTCCCGCAACATATTGCGTCATTTCCAGCAGAAATTGGCTCCGGCTTCGGTTTTCGTAATCGTCTCAATGGCTTGTTTCGGTGCCGTTGATCCGGCAGATGCGCAAACCTATCGCTTTTCAAACGTCAAGATCGAAGGGAATGAGCGCGTCGATGCAGCGACCATTCTGTCCTATGCCGGAATCGGCAAGGGCCAGACATTAAGCGCGGGCGAGTTGAACGACGTTTTCCAGCGGATTTCGCAGGCTGGTTTGTTTGAGGAGGTGCAGGTCGTGCCCAGTGGTGGCACCCTTGTCATCAAGGTCAAGGAATATCCGACCATCAACATCATCAACTTTGAAGGCAATGCGCGCCTGAAGGATGAAAACTTGGCCCAGATCGTCAAGTCGAAGTCGCGCCGGGTTTACTCGCCGGCGCAGGCAGAGGCGGACGCAGCCGAGATTACCAAGGCCTATCAGGAATCCGGCCGTATTGCCGCCAGCGTCAACCCGCGTATCATCCGCCGTTCTGACAACCGGGTCGATCTGGTGTTCGACATCAAGGAAGGCAAGGTTGTTGAAGTGGAGCGTTTGTCTTTCGTCGGCAACCGCGCGTTTTCTGACCGCCGTTTGCGTCAGGTTCTGGCGACAAAGCAGGCCGGTCTGTTCCGCATCCTGATCCAGTCGGACAGTTTCGTGGGCGACCGTATCGAGTTGGACAAGCAGCTTTTGCGCGATTTCTATGCAGCGCGTGGCTATGTCGATTTTCAGGTGCTGGATGCGGTTGGGGAAGTCACACGCGAACGGGACGGCTTCTTCGTGACCTTCACCGTGCGCGAAGGCCAGAGTTTCAAGGTCGGTCAGGTTTCCGCCACTTCGGAAATCGACGGCGTTGACGCGGATGAGTTCCGCAAAGTGGCAAAGTTGCGCTCTGGTGTGACCTATTCGCCGACCATCATCGAGAACAACATCGCCCGGATGGAAAATCTGGCGCTGAAGAAAGGGCTGAATTTCGTCCGGATCGAACCGCGCATCACCAGAAATGAGCGTGACCAGACGCTGGATGTGGATTTTGTCATCAGTCGTGGTCCGCGTGTGTTTGTGGAACGCATTGATATCGAAGGCAATACGACAACGCTGGATGAGGTGGTTCGCCGCGAATTCCGTGCGTCGGAAGGTGACCCCTTCAATCCGCGTGAGGTGCGCCGTGCCGCCGAACGAATCCGCGCGCTTGGCTATTTCAAGGATGCGAAGGTTGATGCCGAACAGGGTAGCGCCGCCGATCAGGTCATCGTCAATGTCGATGTCGAAGAACAGCCGACCGGTTCTCTGACCTTCGGTGCAAGCTATGGTGCGGATTCGGGCGTCGGCCTGTCGGTCGGACTGACGGAAGACAACTTCCTCGGTCGTGGGCAGGCAATCGCGTTCAACATTTCCGCCGGGACCGACAACAGGCTGGCCAGTTTTTCGTTCACCGAACCGGCCTTCCTTGGTCGCGACCTGTCGCTTTCCTTCAGTATCGGCCACGCCGAGACGAATGAGCAGAATGCGTTTTACAACACGCGGATCAGCAATATCGGGATCGGCCTCGGCTTTCCAATCGGGGAATACAGCCGTCTGACGCTGAATTATGGATTGGTGAAATCGGTTATCAAGAATGTGGACTCCAAGTCATCCGAGATTCTGGCGGCAGAGGCTGCTCAGGGCAACAAGCTGGCGTCCTCTATTGGCTATTCGTTCCAGTTCGACACGCGCGACAGTGGTATAGACCCGAATGGTGGGTATCTGCTGCGCTTCAGTCAGGATTTCGCCGGCGTCGGCGGTGATCAGACCTATGTGAAAACCGAAGCCCTGGCGCTGGCGGAAAAGCGCGTCTGGAATGATGATCTGACCCTGCGCGCGGTGTTTGAGGGTGGCATGATCAATATGTCGAAAAAGAACAACAGCCGTGTGACCGAACGCTTTTTCGCCAATGGCAAGATTCGCGGGTTTGAGGCGAATGGCATAGGCCCACGCGATTTGAACGCCGTTAATACAGATGCATTGGGCGGCAATATGTATGCCGTTGCGCGGTTGGAGGCGGAGTTCCCGATTGGCCTGCCCGAGGAGTACGGCATCAAGGGCGGTGCCTTCTTTGATGTTGGCTCGGTTTGGGGGTTGGATGATACGGCAGGCGGCCCGATTGGTGGCCCGATTGGGGCGGTTGACGACAAACTCTATCTGCGTTCCTCCATAGGGGTGTCGATCTTCTGGGATACGCCGATCGGTCCGCTGCGGTTCAACCTTGCACATGCGATTAAGAAAAAAAGCTACGACAAGACCCGTGTGTTTGACTTGACGATCTCGTCCAAATTCTGATGCGGGGCCGGGTGACAGCGGCGGTTTGTGCCGGGGTTTTCGCCCTTGGCCTACTGCCGCTTCACGCCCAAACCACGACGGAGCCGCCGCCACACGCGGAACAAACCCCGCAACCGGGACCGGAGATTGCATCGCAGGCCGGCGAGGATGCAAGCGCGCCGAAAACCGGTGCGATTGGCCCGTCGCTGATCCTGACGCTCAACCAGGATCGCCTGTTTGAGGATTCCGACTATGGCAAGACCACCTTCGCCCGGCTGCAAGCCGAAGCGCAGGCGCTTCAGGTGGAAATCCGCAAGATCGAATCCGATCTGGAGATCGAGGAGCGTCTGCTGACCGACCGGCGCGCGACCATGCCCGCGGATCAATTCGCGCCCCTGGCGGCGGCTTTCGACGAGAAAGTTGAAAAGCTCCGCGCGGCGTGGGGTGCGAAGGATCGCGATATCAAGAACCAGCGCGAAGGTGACCGTAAACATTTCTTTGACGCCGCGCTGCCGGTTCTGGCGGAGATGATGCAGGAAAGTGGCGCTGTGGCCTTGTTGGACCAATCGACAGTCATCCTCAGCCTTGATCGCTTCGATATCACCGATCTGGCGATTGCCCGCATTGACGCCCAACTTGCGATCCCGGCAGAAGCGCCCGAACCCAAGCCATAGTGCGGCGCCGGTCGGCCTTGTTCTCATCGCGCCGGTTTGCTACCTCTGGTCACAGCACCAACAGGCCCGAAGGGAACGCCGATGACCGATGCCACTGCTTTGCCGACCACGGCCGATATAGCCCTGATCCAGCGCATCTTGCCGCATCGTTACCCATTCCTCTTGGTCGACAAGGTGCGCGATATCGTGCCGCACCAATCTGCCGTCGGCATCAAATGCGTCACGATGAATGAGCCGCAATTCCAAGGCCATTTCCCCGGTAAGCCGGTCTTTCCCGGTGTGCAGATCATCGAGGCGCTGGCGCAAACATCCGGAATTCTGGTCGGGGTTTCGCTGGATTTGGCCGACAAGAACCTGCTGGTCTATTTCATGGGGATTGATGGCGTGAAATTCCGCCGCATGGTGGTGCCGGGCGATGTGATGGAGCTTCACGTCACGGTCAAGCGCGGCGGCGGCAAGGTCTGGAAATTCGAGGGCCGCGCCTTGGTCGACGGCGAACTATGTGCGCAGGCTGAATTCACCGCGATGATGGATCTGCCCAAGGCATGACCTCCAGGATTCACCCATCGGCGATCATTGAACCGGGTGCGACCATCGGAAATGGCTGCAAAATTGGCCCGTTTTGCGTTGTTGGCCCGGAAGTCACCCTCGCCGCCGGGGTGGAGTTGAAATCCCACGCAGTCGTGACCGGCTGCACCGATGTCGGTGAAAACACCGTTGTTTTTCCCTTCGCTTGCGTTGGCGAGGTGCCGCAGGATCTCAAGTTCAAGGGTGAACATACGCGGCTGATCATCGGCGCGCGCTGTCGCATCCGCGAAGGTGCCACACTGAACACCGGAACCGAAGGCGGCGGCGGCGTGACCCGGATCGGCGACGACTGCCTGCTGATGACCGGGGCGCATGTTGGCCATGACGCCACTTTGGGCAACCGGGTGATATTGGCCAATCAGGCAGCCATCGCCGGCCATTGCCAGTTGGGGGACGATGTGATCATCGGCGGGCTCTCGGGGGTGCATCAATGGGTGCGCATCGGGACCGGCGCGATTATTGGCGCTGTGACGATGGTGACGAATGATGTTCTGCCGCACGGCTTGGTGCAAGGCCCGCGGGGAGAGTTGGACGGGCTGAACCTCGTCGGCCTGAAACGACGCGGGGTGGAGCGGGCAGAGATTACCGCCCTGCGCGCCGCCTATCAGATGTTGGCGCAAGGTGAGGGCACCTTCCTTGACCGTGCGCGGCGCCTTGCTGACGAAACCGAAAGTACGCATGTCCGGCAGATGACCGATTTTATCCTCGGTGCGACCGACCGGTCCTTCCTGACCCCGAAATGACGCAAACCGCGATCATCGCCGGGGCAGGGGCTTTACCCGCCGCCCTTGTCAGCGCCTTACCAACGCGCCCGCTGGTCGCGGCACTTGAAGGGTACAGCCCCGAGGGTTTGCTGCCCGATCAGGTTTTCCGGGTTGAACGTCTGGTTCCTTTCTTGAATTACCTTCTGGATCTAGGCATTACCGGGGTCTGTTTTGCCGGTGCGGTGCAGCGCCCCAACCTTGATCCATCCCTGTTCGACCCGCAAACCGCGCAAATGGTGCCGCGCCTGCTTGCCGCGATGCAAGGCGGCGATGATGCTACCTTGCGCGAAGTTTTGGCCATTTTTGAGGAATCTGGCCTGAAAATCGTCGGTGCGACGGAGATTGCGCCGGATTTGACGCCCTCCGCCGGGGTGCTGACGGGCACTGTCACTGCGCAGGATGAGGCGGACGCGACCCGGGCCAGCGCGATAGTCGCTGCCTTGGGTGCGGTGGATGTGGGCCAGGGGGCGGTGGTGCAGGCCGGATTGTGCCTTGCGGTGGAAGCCTTGTCGGGCACCGATGCGATGCTGGCCAATGTTGCGCAAATCCCTGAAGATTTGCGCCCGAAAACGGCCAAAGGGCTGCTTTTCAAAGCACCAAAACCGGGGCAGGACCGTCGGATTGATTTGCCAACCTTTGGCCCGCATACGCTTGAACTGGTCGCGAAGGCCGGTCTCGGAGGCATCGCGTTTGAGGCGGGCGGCGTCATCATGCTCGACCGTGCGGCAACGGTGGCACAGGCGCAGACACTTGGCCTCTTTCTCTGGGCGCGGCCCCTTGTGACGCTGTGAAACTCACCCTGATCGCGGGGGAACCTTCGGGCGACCGCCTCGGGGCTGCCTTGATGGCCGCACTGAAGACCCTGAACCCGGACACCCAATTCCACGGAATCGGCGGCCCCCTGATGCAGGCCGAAGGCTTGAACAGCCTGTTCCCGATGGAGGAGCTTTCGGTGATGGGGCTTGCCGAAATCCTGCCGAAATACCGCGCCCTGAAAGCCCGGATCGCGCAGGCGGCGGCGTCAACGCTTGCGGAAAATCCGGATGCGCTGATCACCATCGACAGCCCGGATTTCTGTCTGCGTGTCGCCAGAATCGTGAAATCGGCCCGGCCTACCCTGCGCACCATCCATTATGTCGCGCCGTCGGTCTGGGCATGGCGTCCCGGCCGCGCGGCAAAAATGGCTGCTTTCATCGACCATGTGCTGGCCCTGCTGCCGTTTGAGCCGCCCTTGATGCGTGCCGCTGGCATGAGTTGTGATTTTGTTGGCCACCCGGTCGTCGCCGAACCGCTGGCAACGCGGGAGTTGCAAGATAGTCTCTTGATCCTCGCACTACCCGGTTCCCGCAAAGGCGAGGTGGCGCGCCTGGTCCCGGTGATCGGCGATACACTGGCCCGGATCAAAGCCGTTCATCCAGACGCCCGCGTCGCCCTGCCGACCGTGCGCGGCGTCGCAGATCTGGTGCGTGACCTGTCCCGCAATTGGCCAATCACCCCGCAGATCATCGAAGACCCCGTCGAGAAACGCGCGGCCTTCGCCAACGCGACTGTTGCCATCGCCGCCTCTGGTACGGTTTCGCTGGAACTCGCCGCCAATGCCTGCCCGATGGTCATCGCTTACCGTATGAATCCGCTGACGATGTGGCTGATGCAGCGCGCAGCGCTGGTTGACACCGTGACACTGGTGAATCTGGTGTCAGAAACCCGCGCCGTGCCGGAGTTTCTGGGCGCAGATTGCAATCCCGACACGATCACTCCGGCACTGCTTGCACTGATGCAGCCCGGCGCGGCCCGCGACGCGCAAATTCAGGCAATGGCCCTGACCATGCAACGCCTCGGAAAGGGCGGAGAACCCCCGGCCATGCGCGCTGCGCATTCCGTTCTTTCTGTGCTTTGAAACCGTAGCGATAACCTGCGACCGGGCGATAAAAAGCAAAGCGTGACTCGCCCAATTGCAGGCATGACATCAGACGCAAAGCGTCTCCACCGAACCCAAAGATCAGATCCGCGATACAAAACTGCGGTCCTGCCTTTGATTTCATCTTGGCAAAAATACCTGCGCCGCAGGCACCCCGCATCGACCGCATGCGATACGGACGGATCAGTTCCCCCGCCAGATCCAACCGCCACCCAAAACCCGGCTGCCGCCTGTTTCATAAAACACACAGGCCTGCCCCGGCGACACGCCTTCCTCGGCGTTCAGCAATTCCACTTCCGCCGCCACGGCAGAAACCGGGCGCAGGATTGCCTCTTGCGGCGGCTTCGTCGACCGCACCTTGACCGAGAGATGCCACTCCGCCCGGCTGTCGAAAGGCACATCGCCGAGCCAGTTGATTTCGCGCACCGGCACCACACGGGTTGCAAGCGCCTCCTTCGGCCCGACAATCACCCGTTTCAGATCAGCATCAAGCTTGACCACATATAGCGGGTCGCCCAGGCCTCCGATGCCAAGCCCGCGGCGCTGTCCGATGGTGTAATGGATCACCCCGCGATGTTGCCCCACAACCGTGCCGTCAAGATCGACAATATCGCCCGGATCCGCCGCACCGGGGCGCAGCTTCTCGATCACCGCGGCATAATTGCCGTTTGGAACGAAGCAGATATCCTGACTGTCGGGCTTGTCGGCCACCGACAGCCCGTATTGTGCCGCCAATGCCCGGGTTTCGGCCTTGCTTTGCAAATGGCCCAAAGGAAAGCGCAGATAGGCCAATTGCTCCGGCGTGGTCGAAAACAGGAAGTAGCTTTGATCGCGCGCCGGGTCCGCTGCCATATGCAGTTCCGGCCCGGCAAGGCCGGTTTTGCGCTGGATGTAATGTCCGGTTGCCATGCAATCGGCATCCAGATCGCGCGCAGTGTTCAACAGATCCTTGAACTTCACCCGCTCATTGCAGCGGATACAGGGCACCGGCGTCGCGCCCGCCAGATAAGCATCGGCGAATTCATCAATCACCGCTTCCTGAAACCGGTTCTCATAATCCAGCACATAATGCGGAAAACCCATCGCTTCGGCCACCCGGCGCGCATCATGAATATCGCGCCCGGCACAGCAGGCACCTTTTTTCGCCAAGGCTGCACCATGGTCATAAAGCTGCAAGGTTACGCCCACCACGTCATAGCCCTGCGACGCAAGCTCCGCCGCCACGACAGAACTGTCGACCCCGCCTGACATCGCGACGACGACGCGGGTTTGTGACGGCGGCTTGGCAAAGCCAAGGGAGTTTACCGGATGATCAAGGGGCATGGTGCAGGCCTTTACGTTGTTGTCTTGCAATATAGGAAAATGCAACACAGTCTCAACCCCATGTTTCACCCTTGATTAAGCCTGTGGCGACAGACTGGCCGTCGGAAACAGAGGGTTGTGGTGATGTATTTGAAAAAAGTTGATGGGCCGCGGCAGATAATTCTGCCGGATGGAACGCCGCTCTGCCGGGCGGATTTGCCTGCGCGCGATACCCGGCGCTGGGTCGCGAGTCGTAAGGCAATCGTGGTCAAAGCGGTGGTTTACGGGCTGATTTCCGAATCAGAAGCCATGGAACGCTATGCTTTGTCAGATGAGGAATTCGCGCTTTGGCGTGCAGCGGTGGCAACTCATGGCGAAAATGCCCTGAAAGTCACAGCAATTCAAAAATATAGACAACTTTAGGTTGTTTTTCAATTCGAACCTGTGACAGTAACTCCCAATTAACCATTGCCCGCCAGAGTGGTTAATGAACAGCAGAAAAAAAGATGCGGAGTTATATATGCGAATTCTATTGGTCGAGGACGACCCAACAACATCACGCAGCATTGAATTGATGCTGACCCATGCCAACCTGAATGTGTTTTGCACCGATCTGGGGGAGGAAGGCGTCGATCTCGCCAAACTGTATGATTACGATCTGATCCTGTTGGATCTCAATCTGCCGGATATGAGCGGGCATGACGTGTTGCGCCAATTGCGTCTGGCGCGCATTGATACGCCGATTTTGATTCTGTCCGGTGCGGATGATACCGAAAGCAAACTCAAGGGCTTCGGCTTCGGCGCCGATGATTATATGACGAAACCGTTTCACCGGGAAGAATTGGTGGCGCGAATCCACGCGATCATCCGCCGCTCCAAAGGCCATTCGCAATCGGTGATCAAAACCGGTAATGTCTGCGTCAATCTCGATGCCAAGACGGTGGATGTTGAAGGCAAGGCGGTGCATCTGACCGGAAAGGAATATCAGATGCTGGAACTCCTCAGCCTGCGCAAAGGTACGACATTGACCAAGGAGATGTTCCTCAACCATCTTTATGGCGGCATGGACGAACCGGAGTTAAAAATCATTGACGTTTTCATCTGCAAGTTGCGAAAGAAATTGGCGGAGGCGACGGGTGGCATCAACCATATCGAAACGGTTTGGGGGCGGGGCTATGTGTTGCGCGACCCCGTTGTGGGCGAATTGCGGACTCCGCTCGCGCTTGGTGCATGACACTGGCATCTGGACGTAACGCGATCAGCCCCCTAAACCTGTGATAAAAGCGGTTCAAGGGGGATGATATGGCGGTTGCGCCTGCACCTGTCGAAGTGATGAATTTGACCGAAGCGGAGGCGGAGGCGGAGCTTGCCCGATTGGCCAAAGCCATGACAGCGGCGAACATTGCCTATCACCGTGACGATGCGCCCGAAATCCCGGATGCGGAATATGATGCGCTCAAACGCCGCAACCTGGCGATTGAGGCACGCTTTGCGCAATTGAAACGTGCTGACAGCCCGTCAGAGCAGGTCGGCGCGCCGATTGCCGACGGGTTTTCCAAAGCCGCGCATGAGGTGCGTATGCTCAGCCTGGAAAATGCCTTTGACGATGCCGATGTGACGGAATTTGGCGGTCGGGTGCGGAAGTTTCTGGGGCTGGACGAGGATTTGGCTTTCACAGCGGAGCCGAAGATTGACGGACTGTCATTGTCGCTTCGCTATGAGAAAGGCAAGTTGGTGCAGGCCGCGACTCGCGGCGATGGTGCGGTGGGGGAGAATGTCACCGAAAACGCCCGCACCATCGCAGATATCCCGTCGATCTTGCACGACGCCCCCGAGCTGTTGGAAGTGCGCGGCGAGGTTTATATGAGCCATGCGGATTTTCAGGCGCTGAATGTGCGCCAAGCCGAACGCGGCGGCAAAACCTTTGCCAATCCGCGCAACGCGGCTGCCGGATCGTTGCGACAACTTGATGCCAGCATCACCGCCGCCCGCCCGTTGCGGTTTTTCGCTTATGCCTGGGGCGCGTTGTCGGAGCCTTTGGCCGAAACGCAAATGGCAGCGATCAACCGACTGTCGGCCTTGGGCTTTCAGACCAATCCGCTGACCGTTCTCTGCCAGTCCGTCGAAGAATTGTTGGCGCAATACACCCGGATCGAAACCCGACGCGCCAGCCTTGGTTATGACATCGACGGAGTCGTCTATAAGGTCAACGACCTCAACCTTCAGCGGCGGCTCGGCTTTCGCTCCACCACGCCGCGTTGGGCGATTGCGCATAAATTCCCTGCAGAACTGGCTTGGACCCGGCTTCTCTCCATCGACATTCAGGTGGGCCGCACCGGGGCGCTGTCCCCGGTGGCGCGGTTGCAGCCGGTGACAGTGGGCGGTGTGACCGTCTCCAACGCGACCTTGCACAATGAGGATTATATTTCGGGTTGCGACGGCAAGGGTGCGCCGATCCGCGATGGCAAGGATATCCGCATCGGCGATTGGGTGCAGGTCTACCGCGCCGGTGATGTCATCCCGAAGATTGCCGATGTCGATTTGACTGAACGCCCTGATAATGCTGTTGTTTTTACCTTTCCTGAGACCTGTCCGGAATGCAATTCCGCCGCGATCCGCGAAGAGGGCGACGCCGTGCGCCGCTGCACTGGTGGTTTGATCTGCCCGGCGCAAGCGGTGGAGCGTTTGCGCCATTTCGTCAGCCGCGCGGCATTTGACATCGAAGGGCTTGGCGCAAAGCAGGTGGAGGCGTTCTATCGCGACGGTTGGATCGCGACCCCTGCCGATATCTTCACCCTGAAAGCGCGTTACGGCTCCGGTATCCAGCAGTTGAAGAATCGCGAGGGCTGGGGGGAGAAATCGGCGGAAAACCTGTTCGCTGCCATCGACGAGAAACGCGAAATTCCGTTGAATCGCCTGATATTTGCGTTCGGTATCCGGCATATCGGCGAAAGCTCCGCCAGCCTTCTCGCGAAACATTACGGCACCTGGCCCGCTTTTGAAGCCGCCGTGACGGCGTCGGAGATTGGCGTAGGTGCCGAATGGGACCGGTTGCTGGCGATTGACGGGATCGGTGCGGTACTGGCGGCGTCGCTGATCACGACGTTCCAGAATGATGCGGAACGTGCGGCGATTGATGCGCTCGTCATGGAACTTGACGTGCAACGGGTGACGAGTCGCGCGCCGCTCGACAGCCCGGTTGCGGGCAAGATCGTGGTTTTCACCGGAACGCTGGAAAGAATGTCACGCGCCGAAGCGAAGGCGCGGGCGGAAAGTCTTGGTGCGAAGGTTTCTGGATCGGTTTCTGCCAAGACCGACCTTGTTGTCGCAGGACCGGGGGCTGGATCAAAGGCGAAGGCGGCGGCGGAACTCGGGGTGGAGATTATCGACGAAGATGGCTGGCTCGCGCTGATCGGGCAGGCATGAGCCGGCCGGAAATCCTTTTTCCGCTGTTCGCGGAACTGGAGACGCTCGAAGGTGTCGGCCCGAAAACCGCGCGGGCATTTGTCGGGCTTGGCATAGAAAAGCCGAAGGATTTGCTGTTCCTGCTGCCACATTCCGGCATCGACCGTGCCCGCCGCGCTTCGGTTCGCGATATCACGCCGCCCGGTGTTGTGACGGTGGAAGTGACAGTGGGCGGCCATTTCCCGCCGCGAACCAAAGGCCGCCCCTACCGGGTGATGGTGACGGACAGCGCATTGGAATTCCAACTGGTTTTTTTCCATGCGCGCGGCGATTATCTGCAAAAACTGCTGCCAACCGGGCAAAGACGGCTCATCTCCGGACGGGTGGAGTTTTTTGACGGTGGTGCCCAAATGGTGCATCCCGACCATGTTTTGCGGCTGGAAGATGCGGATGAATTGCCGAAATTTGAACCGGTTTATCCGCTGACCGCCGGGATCACACAGAAAACCGTTGCGAAAGCCGCCGCATCCGCTTTGGCGCGCATGCCTGATCTCGGGGAATGGATTGACCCCGGCCAAAAGGCAAAAGCCGGTTGGCCCGATTGGTCCGCAGCCATTCGCCAAGCCCACGCCCCGCAGAGCAACGCGGATTTTGTCGAAACGGCGCCCGCGCGCCTGCGCCTTGCCTATGATGAGCTTTTTGCCCATCAACTCACGCTGTCGCTCGCCCGTGCGTCATTGCGCAAATCGAAAGGTCTCGTGACGATTGGCGATGGCGCGATGCGCGCAACCGTCCTTGCCGCGCTGCCCTATTGCCCGACCGCTGCGCAAACCCGTGCAGTCGCAGAAATCGAGGCAGATCTGGCCAACCCATTGCGGATGAACCGGCTTTTGCAAGGTGATGTGGGATCGGGCAAAACGCTCGTCGCCTTCATGGCACTTTTGATCGCGGTGGAGGCGGCCGGGCAGGGCGTCTTGATGGCACCCACCGAAATTCTGGCGCGTCAGCATCTTGCGGGCTTGCAGGACCTCGCGCAACTCGCAGGGGTCCGGTTGGAGATTTTGACCGGTCGCGACAAGGGGACGGAACGTGCGCGCAAACTCACTGATCTGGCGGCCGGCCAAATTCAGATTCTTGTCGGCACCCATGCCGTATTCCAGAAAGACGTGGTATTTCAAAATCTTCGCCTTGCCATTATTGATGAGCAGCACCGCTTCGGTGTCGCGCAGCGGATGGAGCTTGGGTCAAAAGGTGCCGCTGCCGATGTTCTGGTGATGACCGCGACACCGATCCCGCGCAGTCTGGCGCTTGCCAGTTATGGCGACATGGATGTGTCGGTTCTGGATGAAAAACCACCGGGTCGCAAACCGGTGCAGACCGCGTTGGTTTCCACCGGTCGCATGGATGAGGTGGTCGAAAAACTGCGTCAGGCGGTGGCGGAGGGGCGGCAGGCCTATTGGGTCTGCCCCTTGGTCGAAGACAGCGAGGTGCTGGATTATGCTTCTGCGGAGGCGCGGTTTCAACAGTTGCGCGCCGCCTTGGGCGAATCTGTGGTGGCGCTGGTTCACGGTCAGATGTCCCCTGCGGATAAAGATGCCGCAATGGCGGGTTTCAACGCCGGGCGCAGCAAGGTTTTGGTTGCGACCACGGTGATCGAGGTCGGGGTCGATGTGCCCAACGCCTCGATCATGGTGATTGAGCGGGCGGAGACATTCGGTCTGGCGCAGCTTCACCAGTTGCGCGGCAGGGTCGGGCGCGGCTCGGCGCATTCGACATGTCTGCTGATGTATCAAGCCCCGCTGAGTGAAACGGGCGAGCGGAGGTTGAAAGTGTTGCGCGACACTGAAGATGGCTTTCGCATCGCGGAGGAGGATCTGGCGATGCGTGGTGCCGGTGATCTGATCGGCACCGCGCAATCCGGCCTGCCGCGCTTCCGTGTCGCGGACATGGAGCGTCAGACAGCTCTTATGGCCGTGGCGCAATCGGATGCGCGCAAGCTGTTGCATGACGACCCGGATCTGACCTCAGCGCGAGGAAGAGCGGTGCGCAACTTGCTCTGGTTGCTCGATCAGGATAGGGCGATTCGTTTGCTTTCGGTCGGCTAATCTCAATCTTCCACATTTGTTCACAAATGTTCCTATAAAGTTCTTTACAAGGGATTAACGCTGTGAGAACAAT
>NZ_JAKDLJ010000355.1 GCF_030452865.1 Pseudorhodobacter sp. | reverse complement strand
GCGCGGGCGCATTGCTCTTTTAGTCGACAGCCCTGCTATAAAGGCAAAGGGCGAGGGCGGATGGTTTGCAAGGAAGCACGGACCATCGAAGCCGCGGCAATCGCTGCCCGGCAGGCGAATGCAAACATTCGCCGAGAGGGAGCGCAAGGTTCACTTCGGGATTGCTGTCAATCAGCACGCAATACTGACCCCCTATCGGCATCCAAAATTGATCCCGTCGGTGGCATAGGATTTGGGTCTGGCCCGACGGAGTGGGTCATGTGACGGAGGCGGGTCAGACCCAAATCCGGGGCGTCAGGCGCGGTTCTTGAAGCGCCAGGACTCATTGCCGGTTTCGACGATCTCGCAATGATGGGTGAGGCGATCAAGCAGCGCGGTGGTCATCTTGGCGTCGCCGAAGACGGTCGGCCATTCGCCGAAGGCCAGGTTGGTGGTGACGATGATGGACGTGCGCTCGTAGAGCTTGCTGATCAGATGGAACAGCAGTTGGCCGCCTGCTTGGGCGAAGGGGAGATAGCCAAGCTCGTCCAGGATAACGAAGTCGAGGCGGTTCAGATAATCGGCGAGCCGGCCCTGCTTGCCGCTGCGGGTCTTGGTCTCAAGGCGGTTGACCAGATCGACGACATTGTAGAACCGACCCCGCGTACCGTTGCGGAGTGAGCCATTGAAGGCGCCATCGGTTCGAGCCCAATGGCGAACGCGCGGGCAATGGCGATCGCCAGGTGCGATTTTCCGGTCCCGGTGCCACCAACGAGCACCACGTTGCGCTGATCGGCTACGAAGGTGCCGCTTGCAAGCTCTCGTACCAAGCCCGCATTGACTGGTGTGCCGGTGAAGTCGAAGTCGTCGAGGTCTTTCGCCAGCGGCAGCTTCGCGATGGTCATCTGGTATTTGATGGAACGAGCCTGCTTCTCGGCGATCTCGGATTGCAGCAGGTCACCGATGATGCGTGGCGGTTCGTGTTGGCGCTTGATGCCGGAGGCCATGACCTCGTCATAGGCACTGCGCATTCCATAAAGCTTGAGGCTGCTCATCAGGTCGAGGATTTGCGTGCGTTCCATGTGTGTTGGCCCTCCTGAGGCTGTCGTGGCGCGCGCAATCAGCGACCGGTTCATGGGTCAGGCGCAGCGTTTCTGGGGTGAGAAGAAGGGGAGTCGGTGATACATCGCGGCTTCGGGCCAGAATGTTGATGACGACCGGAGCGGAGAATACGCCCTGATCCAGCGCCTCCTTGCAGGCGGCTTCCACTGCGGTGATCCCGTCGGCAGATACGCAACCGAGGATCGAGACCATTTGTTTGTCGCCATCGCTGACGCTCTTGAGTTTGCGGCGGATCGCGGCCATGGCGGCGGGAAGAACCCAGTCGCGGAACGGGGCACCATTGCGGAGTGCGCCGGGTTTGCGCGCCAGAACAGGGACATAGTGCCAAGGGTCGTAGATCGTCTCAAACCGGCCAAAGCACCTGGGGTGCTCTGCGACAACGGCCCCAGTCTGGCGAATGACAATCCGCTCGGCATAGGCATGCACCTCGACCGGCCGCCCGACGGCTGTCGAGACCACCGAGTATTTGTTGTTGTCGAAGCGCACCGTGCAGGTCTTTGATACGGACGCGGGCACGCTGTGGAAGCCATCGAACGGGCCTGCGTATCTTACCAGATGCGGTCGTTCGGCTTCGAACATCTGCCAGACCGTCTGATTGGTCTGCTCCGGATGCTTATGGGCTTTGGCGTAGGCGATGCATTTATCAAGCAGCCAGACGTTCAACTCATCCAAGCTTTTGACCCTCAGGCGCGGCGTAAAGAACCGCTCGCGTACAAGGCCGACCTGGTTCTCGACCTGGCCTTTCTCCCAACCCGATGCCGGCGTGCATGCGACCGGTTGGACCAGATAATGGCTGCACATCTGCTGGAAACGGCGGTTGTAGAGGCGTTCCTTGCCAACAAATACCGTTTCCACGGCAGTATTCATATTGTCGTAGACGCCCCGCGTGCAGGCCCCTTTGAAGAAGGCGAAGGCCCCCTCTCGGCGAATGCTTGCATTCGCCTGTCGGCTACGGATCATGCGCATCAAACACCATCTCCTGGCTCTCGCGCATGTAGGCCCGGACAAACATCATCCGGCTGTGGCAAAGCCGGACATGGGCGACCTTCACCGTGACCGTCACGCCATTGATCAGCACGATCTCGTGGCTCCAGTCGAACTGGTATGCCTCGCCCGGTGCATAGTAGAGCGGCACATAGGCATCCGCCGTAACCGATCCTCGGGCCTGCACCCAGGTCTTGGCATAGCGCCGGACAGCATCGTAACTGCCCTCATATCCAAGGCCGCGCACTTCCTCGTAAATGCGGATCAGTGTCAGCCGTTCTCGCGCCGCCTTGCCCTCATTGGCCTGAAGAAACCGGTCGATATGCTCAACCCAAGGCCCGATCTTTGGCAGCGGCTGGTGTTCGCGTTCATAGGTGAAATCAGTCTCGCCAGACCGCAATATCTTGCGCACCGTATTGCGCGAGACATGTAGATCCCGGCTGATCCTCTTCATCGACCAACCCTGCGCATGAAAAGTCCGCCGAACCCGCGCGATCGTATCCACTCTCTTCAACTCCCACTCCATCCGCTGCTCCGCAACGGACGGTCTGACAAAACTTCAGGGGGGTCAAAATTTGACGCCGATCACCCCGCTATGGGGGTCAATTTTGCATGCCGAAACACAGCCGTATTAGGATCGCCTAGGCCGTGTTGACAAAAGGGATTCACACGGCGCTCTGAACGTGATTCAAGCTGGTATCTGCGATGGAGACCAGCTTGGCACGAGATATGATGCTGGACGAGGAGTGGGCGTTCCATGAACGCTTCATCCAAGCCGTCCGCGCCCCGAACGGACGCAAACCCATGAACCATCGGCTTGTTCTGGATGGAATTTTCTGGATCGCACGCACCGGATCGCCGTGGCGTGACCTGCCTGAAGAGTTCGGCAAGTGGTCAAGCGTCTACCGCCAGTTCCGGCGATGGACCCTGGCGGGGCTGTGGGAGCAGATCATGGAGGCCCTGAACGAAAGCCGGATCGTGCCGGATGCACTCCAGATGATCGACAGCACCGTGGTTCGCGCCCATCATCAGGCAGCGGGCGCAAAAGGGGGACTCCGCGACAGGGTTTCGGCCGTTCAAGAGGTGGTTTCACGACCAAGATCCATCTCCGCGTCAACGGTGCCGGCTTGCCCATGAGGGCGGACATCACGCCGGGGCAGACGTCGGATTATCTGGGCTTCGACTTGATCATGGACGACAACATGCCCGAGCCGTCCGTCCTTCTGGCGGATCGTGGCTATGACTCTGACAATGTTCGCAAAACCATGGAGGCGCGCAACGTGGTTCCGGTCATCCCCATGCGCAAGACCCGAAAGCTGCGGGTCGCTGTGGATCGCACACTATACCGGCTGAGGAACCTCGTTGAGCGCTGCTTCAACAAGCTCAAGAACGCCCGCCGTGTCGCCACCCGCTACGACAAAACCGCCGAGAGCTTTCTGGGCTTCATCGACATCACGTCGATCCGCCTCTGGCTCCGCCATTTGTCAACATGACTTAGGCGCAGCAATTGGTCTGGCGTCACGACCTTCACCGACGTTTCAACTTTCGACCGCCTAACTACTGAGCTACTCTCCGATCTTTTTGTAAATGCTGGATCAAATTTCCCCAGAAGTGCTGGCGCAAAAATCCCCACCTC
>NZ_JAKDLJ010000354.1 GCF_030452865.1 Pseudorhodobacter sp. | reverse complement strand
GGACTGCGGCGATCCTCGATATTCCGGCGTTCACGTCGGCCCTGCCACTTCATCACTGTCCCCCCGGTTTTGATCTTGATAGCGAATGCCTGCCGCCCCCGGCAAGCCTGATTGTCCCCTTGACCCGCCGCGCGCGGCGTGATGCATGGCGTCAACGCCGAAAGGGCCGCATATGATCCGTCGCCTTTACAACTGGACGCTGCACCTTGCGCAATCGCCGCATGCGGTCTGGGCGCTTGCGGCAGTAGCCTTCATCGAAAGTTCGGTGTTTCCGATTCCGCCCGATGTCTTGCTGATCCCGATGATCATTGCAGCACCGCGCCGCGCCTTCTGGTTCGCTGCTGTTGCCACGCTGGCATCCGTTGCAGGCGGCGCCTTCGGGTATCTGATCGGCGCAGAGTTCATGGACAGCATCGGCCATTCGGTGCTGACATTCTATGGCAAGGCCGACAGTTTCGACGCGCTGAGCCTGCGTTACCATGAATACGGGTTCTGGGCGGTGCTGATCGCCGGGGTCACGCCGTTCCCCTACAAGGTCATCACGATCTTTTCGGGCGCGACGGGGCTTTCCTTTCCGCTGTTCATGCTGACCAGCCTGTTCGCCCGCGCCCTGCGCTTTTTCCTGATCGCGGCGCTCCTGTGGAAATTCGGCGCCCCGATCCGCGATTTCATCGAGCGGCGCTTGGGCCTTCTGTTCACCTTGGCGATGGCCATGCTCATCGCCGGATTTGCTGCTGTGAGGTATCTATGACACGCCAATCCCTGATCCTGCTAGCGATGCTCGGCTCTGCCGCGCTGCTGCTTGGCGCTTATGGCTTTCAGTATATCGGCGGGATGCGCCCTTGTGAGCTGTGCTGGTGGCAACGCTATCCGCATATGGTCGCCGTCGTCATCGGTTTGCTGGCGCTGATCTTGCACGGGCGCACCCTGCCCTACCTTGGCGCGTTGACCGCCCTCACCAGCGCCGGAATCGCGCTGTTCCATACCGGGGTGGAGCGGGCCTGGTGGAAGGGTCTCGAATCCTGCTCCGGGGGGTCGATCGCCAATATCAGCGTCGCGGATTTGCTGAACCCTGCCGCCAATGTCGCCGCCCCCATCCGCTGCGACTCGGTGGCGTGGGAAATGTTCGGTCTGTCGATGGCGTCATGGAACGGCATCCTGTCCATCGTGCTGGTCCTGATCTGGCTGTCGGCGGCGGCCAAGCCGAGAGACTAAACCGCCTCCACAGCCTTCGCCGCTTCCTCCGATCTGTCGACCTTCGGCGGTGACAGCGCGAAAACCTTTGCCCCAGCGGCGGGGTTTTTCTTCGACTCGGCACCGACAAATCGAAACTCCCCGCTGGGAGAGATCACCGCCATCAGCACCGCCTCCGGCCGTTCTGCGCGCCATGCGTCAAAGCCGTATTCCTCGGTCAGCTTCGTCATCCGTACCCGCCACCCTTCGGCAATCAGCGCCTCGTAATCATCATGCGTGCGCCCGCCGCCCATCCGCCGCCCGCCAAGCGTCACCGGCAAGGCGTTGCGCTGGCTGTCGCTTTTCTGTTGCGGCAGTTGCCAGACATGCTCGCGGCCATATTCCGGCGCAAGATCGGTGGTGACCAGAGTGTTGTAGGCATCATTGTCCGTCGCAACGAGGATGGTGGAAAAGCCGATGAATTCCACCTGATGCTCCGCCGCTTCCGACAGGATATCGCCAAAGAACACCTTCAACCCCGCCGCGCGCGCATGGCGCAAACGCCCGAGGTTGGCATCCGTCACCAGCACCGGAATTTCGGCCTTTTTCAATGCTTCGCCCAATGAGGTTGTCAGTCTGGTGCCGCCGACCAGCAAAACGCCCGGCACCTCTGCCGCGCGCAAGCCAAACAGGCTGGCCAAGGGTGTCAGGCCAAAGCCGTGCAAGACCACCGTGGCGGCGACAAGCGCAAAGGCCAGCGGCCCGATTGCCGCGCCGTCAGGCACACCCAAGGCCACCAACTGATCTCCGAACAGCCCCGCGACGGCCATCAGCACCACGCCGCGCGGTCCGGTCAGCGCGACCAGCAACCGCTCTTTCATCGGAACGTCGGTTCCGGTCAGCGACACCAGCACTGTGACCGGGCGTGCCACCAGCACCACCAGCAAAACAAATGTCACCGCGCGCATGTCGAGCGCCAGCAGCGCCTGCATGTCCAGCCCTGCGGCCAGCAGGATAAACACGCCCGATACCAGCAGAATCGTTGCGTGTTCCTTGAACCGACGCAGCTCCTCGTAACTCGGCAGTTCGGAATTGGCGATCACAAGCCCCATGACCGTCACCGCCAATAAACCGCTTTCATGCAGGGTCCGGTCGGCAATGGCGAATGCGGCGAGCAAGGTGACAAACAGCACCGGCACTTTCATATATTCCGGCACCAGGCCGCGCCGGAACGCCAGTGTAATGCCGCGCCCGGCCAACCACCCGACCA
Source organism: Pseudorhodobacter sp. (assembly GCF_030452865.1). GTDB lineage: Bacteria > Pseudomonadota > Alphaproteobacteria > Rhodobacterales > Rhodobacteraceae > Pseudorhodobacter. The sequence continues at coordinate 1,304 of NZ_JAKDLJ010000354.1, read as the reverse complement.
GAGTGCCGAATGCTATGCCGAGGACAAAATGCACCGACGGCTCCAGCAAACCGTCTTGGGTCATCACCACCTGAACGACTCCAAACGCCAGCACCGCCGCCAGCGCGCCCAACGGGTCATTCACAATCGCTTCCCATTGCAGCAAAGCCGCCGGTCTGCGCGACAGCCGCGCCTGCCGCAGCAAAGGTGCTATCACAGTCGGACCGGTCACGACCATGATCCCGCCGAAAACGGCAGAACTCGCCCAGCCCAGACCCGCGCCGTAATGCACCGCCAGCGCCGAGGTCAGCCAGCCCAAGGGCGCGCCGATAATCACCAGCCGCCGCACGCCCTTGGCCGCGTCGCGCAGCGCCCTCAGGTTCAGCGTCAAGCCGCCTTCAAACAGGATCACCGCAACCGCGATAGAAATCATCGGGGTCACAAGATCGCCGATATCGCGCGCAGGGATAAATATCCCGGTTATCGGCCCGACAATCAGCCCGGCCACCAGCATCAACACAATCGCGGGCATGTGCAAACGCCACGCCAGCCATTGCGCGCCAACCCCGATCACACCGACAAGCGCAATTGCTTCAACGGGGCTCAAGCCCCCGGTTCCTGTTGCCAAACCCTGCTACTCCCGAGGTAAAAGTGGCGCACCGGACAGGCGCGCATGTTCCTGCAAGGCAAAACGATCCGTCATGCCAGCGACATAATCCGCCACGATCCGCGCCAATAACAGCCCAGAATCGGCTTTTCCCACATCGGCGCGCCACTCAGGCGGCAGCAGGTCCGGCTGCGCCATGAACAAGGGAAACAGATCGCGGATCACCTGTGTCACCCGCGCGCGTTCCGCCATCACCGACGGGGCGCGGTACATGCGGGTGAACAGGAAGGCTCGGATCGCCTTCAACTCCTGATAAAGCGGCTTGGAAAAGCGGATCACCGTCGCCTCCATCGCCCGGATGTCCTGCACCGATTGCGGTTGCGCCGCATCCAGCCGCCCCTTGGCAACCGCGATCACATCCTCGACCATACGGCCAAATACCCGGCGCAGCGCCTCATGCCTGCGGCGCATCGGTTCCAGTCCGGGGTAAAGCGCATCGACCTCGGCAAAGGCCGGACCGGTGACGGGCAGTTCCATCAGATCGGCCTCATCGAACAGGCCAGAGCGCAGGCCATCGTGCAGATCATGGTGCGAATAGGCGATATCATCGGCAATCGCTGCCACCTGCGCCTCTGCACTGGCAAAGGTATTCAGTTCCAGATCCCATTCGGAATTGGCTTGTACCAGTGCATAGGGCAATTCCTCCCCCTCCGCCGCG
>NZ_JAKDLJ010000353.1 GCF_030452865.1 Pseudorhodobacter sp. | reverse complement strand
AACCCCCGACAGGATGCGCACCTGATCGGCCTCTTGTCGCTGTGTGGTGAACTTGTTTTGCCCCGGCTTACGCTTATCCAGCCATGGCTGGATATCGCCTTCCGTCAGTGGCACCCCCGGCGGGCAACCATCCACGGTCGCGCCCAGCGCCGGCCCGTGGCTTTCGCCCCAGGTTGTCACCCGGAACATATGGCCGAAGGAGTTGAAGCTCATGCGACGCCGCCCGCCAATTCCGGCACGTTGAGCGCAGAAAACCCGTAATGTCGCAGCCAGCGCAGATCGGATTCAAAGAACGCCCGCAAGTCCGGGATGCCGTATTTCAGCATCGCCATCCGGTCGATTCCCATGCCGAAGGCAAAGCCTTGCCATTCATCCGGGTTCACCCCGGCGGAGCGCAACACATGCGGATGCACCATGCCGGAACCGAGAACCTCCATCCAGCCGTCACCTTCGCCGATGCGCAACTGTCCATTGACCCAGGAACATTGGATGTCTACCTCTGCCGAAGGCTCCGTGAACGGGAAATGGGATGCGCGGAAACGGGTTTTCACGGGTTTGCCGAAGAACGCGCTGAAAAACTCCTCCAACACCCATTTCAGATTGGCCATGGAGATATCCTTGCCGATCACCAACCCCTCGACCTGATGGAACATCGGCGAATGGGTCTGGTCCATATCCATGCGGTAGACGCGACCGGGGCAGATGATGCGGATTGGCGCGCCCTGATCCAGCATTGCCCGAATTTGCACCGGGGAAGTATGGGTGCGCAACACATGCGGCGGGCGGTCGTCGCCTTCCGCCCGGTTCATGAAAAACGTGTCGTGTTCCTGCCGCGCGGGATGCTCCGGAGGGATATTCAGCGCGTCGAAATTGTACCAATCAGATTCCACCTGCGGCCCTTCAGCGACGGCAAAGCCCATATCGGCAAAAATCGCGGTCAGCTCTTCGGTAACCTGCGAAACCGGATGGATCGTCCCGGCAGGGCGCGGCCGTCCCGGCAAAGTCACGTCCAGCCATTCCGTGCGCAGCCGTGCATCCAGCGCCGCATCGGTCATCGCCGCCTTCTTGGCACGCAAAGCTGCGTCAATCTCATCCTTCAGGGCATTCAAAGCGGCGCCGAAACTGCTGCGATCCTCAGGCGACATGCCGCCCAGCTCGCGCATTTTCAGGCTGACTTCACCCTTTTTGCCCAGCGCAGCCAACCGCACCGCCTCCAATGCCGCCTCATCCCCTGCCTCGGCCACAGCGGTCAGGTATTTGCCCTTCAGGTCGTCAAGCGCGCTCATCTACAGTCTCCGAAATTCCTTGCAATGTTGCTAGCGATGCAAGCCCATGAATGCAAGACCGCGCCCCGGCCGGTCTGAGGCGTCAGGTGCCGGGAATGTCGAATCGCGCCAATACGTCACGCCCATAGCAAACGGCCCCGGCGTTTCCACCGGGGCCGTCCGTTCAACGCCGAATGATCAGCCTTCCGCTGGCTCGGTGATCTCTTCGCCAGTTTCCTGATTGACCATCTTCATGCCCAAGCGGACCTTGCCGCGATCGTCAAAGCCAAGCAGCTTTACTTTCACTTCCTGACCTTCTTTCAGCGCCTCATTCGGGTGCTGCAAACGCTTGTTGGCGATCTGGCTGACATGCACCAAACCATCACGCTTGCCAAAGAAGTTCACGAAAGCGCCGAAATCGACCAGCTTCACGACCTTGCCGGTGTAGATCTTGCCCTCTTCCGGCTCGGCTACGATCGACCAGATCATGTCATAGGCTTTCCTGATCGCTTCGGCATTATTCGAGGCAATCTTGATCACGCCGTCATCGTTGATATCGACCTTCGCACCCGAAACTTCAACGATTTCGCGGATCACCTTACCGCCCGACCCGATCACTTCACGGATCTTGTCGGTCGGCACGGTCATCGTCTCAATCTTCGGGGCATAAGCCGAGAACGCCTGCGCCGAGGTCAGAGCCTTGGCCATTTCGCCCAAGATGTGCATCCGGCCGTCTTTGGCCTGCGCCAAAGCTTTTTCCATGATCGCGGGCGTGATGCCTGCAATCTTGATGTCCATCTGCAACGAGGTGATGCCGTTTTCGGTGCCCGCAACCTTGAAGTCCATATCGCCAAGATGATCTTCATCACCAAGGATATCGGACAGGATCGCGTATTTGCCATCGTCATCCAAAATCAGGCCCATTGCCACGCCAGCCACTGCCGATTTCAGCGGAACGCCCGCATCCATCATGGACAGGGAACCACCGCATACCGAGGCCATCGACGACGAACCGTTGCTTTCCGTGATCTCCGACACCAAGCGAATGGTATAGGGGAAGTCGGTTGTCGCAGGCAAAACCGCCTGAAGCGCACGCCAAGCCAGTTTGCCGTGACCGATTTCACGACGACCGGGGGGGCCAAAGCGACCCACTTCGCCCACCGAATAGGGGGGGAAGTTATAGTGCAGCAAGAAGTTGGATTTGGAGGTCCCGGTCAGGGCGTCGATGAACTGCTCGTCCTCGCCGGTGCCAAGCGTGGTCACAACCAAACCTTGGGTTTCGCCACGGGTGAACAAAGCCGACCCGTGTGTGCGCGGCAGGATACCGGTTTCCGACACAATGGGGCGGATCGTCGTGGTATCGCGGCCATCAATCCGGGGGGAACCGTTGATGATATCGCCGCGCAACACGCTTGCTTCCAGCTTCTTGATCGCAGCGCCAAGATTGTCGTCGGCGCTATCTTCTTCCGACAGGGTTGCCTTGATCGCGGCGACTGCGTTGGAAATTGCCGTTGTGCGCTCTTGCTTGTCACGAATGGCAAACGCGGCGCGCATGTCTTTTTCACCAGCGGCCTTCACACGGTCATAAAGCGCGGAATAATCCGGCGGGGTGAAATCAAACGGCTCCTTCGCGCAGTCTTCGGCGAAGTCCATGATCAGGTCGATCACTGGCTGAATGCTGTCATGGGCGAATTTCACCGCGCCGAGCATTTCGGCCTCTGACAACTCATAGGCTTCGGATTCCACCATCATCACGGCATCTTTGGTGCCTGCGACAACGAGATCAAGGCGCTGTTCCGGGTTTTCGCGCAGCTTCATCATGTCGTCGCAAGTCGGGTTCAGTACATATCCGCCATCGACAAAACCAACGCGGCAACCGGCGATCGGTCCCATGAATGGCGCGCCGGAGATTGTCAGCGCAGCGGACGCAGCAATCATCGCCAGCACGTCTGGCTCATTCTCAAGGTCGTGGCTCAGCACGGTCACAATGACCAGAACTTCGTTCTTGAACCCATCCACGAACAGCGGGCGAATCGGACGGTCGATCAGGCGCGAAGTCAGCGTTTCCTTTTCGGAAGGCCGCGCTTCACGCTTGAAAAAGCCGCCTGGCACTTTGCCGGCAGCGTAATAGCGTTCTTGATAATGCACGGTCAGCGGGAAGAAATCCTGCCCCGGCTTTTGCGATTTCGCAAAGGTCACGTTGGCCATCACGCTGGTTTCGCCCAGCGTGGCGATGACCGAACCATCGGCCTGACGGGCAACTTTGCCGGTTTCCAGCGTCAGCGTTTCACCGCCCCATTCGATTTCTTTTTTCGTTACGTTAAACATTCATCGTTTCCTATATGGGGGCATCCCGGCGTTCCGGGCCCCCCGTTGCATAGCGGCCCCATTGCCGCCGCCCCCTATCCTTTGCATGCGGCCGGGGGCAGGCCTTCACGTCACAGATTGCGCGCGTCTACAGGAAAATGGGGGGGTTGGGAAGGGGTGG
>NZ_JAKDLJ010000352.1 GCF_030452865.1 Pseudorhodobacter sp. | reverse complement strand
CCAATGTCTACCCCGCGTTCATGTCGGGCGGGCAGCAGCAGCGCGCTGCCATCGCGCGCGCCTTGGCGATCAATCCGCGCGCGATGCTGTTTGACGAACCGACCTCGGCGCTCGACCCGGAGCTTGTGGGCGAGGTGCTGGGCGTTATCCGGGGCTTGGCGGCAGAGGGGCGCACCATGATCCTTGTCACACATGAAATGAAATTCGCCCGCGAAGTGGCCAGCCATGTGATCTACTTGCACAATGGCCGGATTGAGGAAGAAGGCCCACCGGAGGAATTGTTCGGCAATCCGAAATCGGATCGGCTGCAACAATTCCTGCAAACCGTCGGATAGGCGCAACCGGGTTAGCCGCGTTCCGCACCGATTTGACCAGAAAAACCGGGATAACCCGGAGTGACCACCAACAGACCAAGGAGAGAACCATGAAGAAGATCATTTTGACGGCGATTGCAGCCGCCCTGCTCGGCACGGGTGCAATGGCGGAACAGGTGAAAGTCGGGATCGCATCGGAACCCTATCCGCCCTTTGCCTCCCCGGATGCGGCGGGCAACTGGGTCGGCTGGGAAGTCGATATGATCAAGGCCGTTTGTGCGGCGGGAGAGATGGATTGCGTAATTACCCCGGTGGCATGGGATGGCATCATCCCCTCGCTGACCTCGGGGCAGATTGATGCGATCATGGCCTCGATGTCGATTACAGATGATCGGATGAAGTCGATTGATTTCTCGGACAAATACTACAACACGCCAACGGTCATCGTTGCGGCCAAAGGATCGGGGATCACCCCGACTGCCGAAGGATTGAAAGGCAAGGTTATCGGGGTTCAGGTCTCCACGATCCATCAGGATTATGCCCAGACCCATTTCGGGGGTGACGCTGAAATCAAGCTGTACCAGACCCAGGATGAGGCCAATCAGGACCTCGTTTCCGGGCGGATTGATGCGACCGAAGCGGATAGTATCGCCTTGGATGCCTTCCTGAAATCCGATGCGGGGGCTTGCTGTGAAGATGTCGGCGCGGTTGCGGATGATCCGGCTATCCTTGGCTTGGGCGTTGGTGTTGGTCTGCGCAAAGGCGACGATGCGTTGAAGGCGAAATTCAATGCAGCGATTGCGAAGGTGATCGCGGATGGCACCTATGAAAAGATCTCCAAGCCGTACTTCGCGTCCTCGATCTACGGGGGTTGAGCGTTGCTGGAAGCGCTGCTGAACGCGTTTCCAAATCTTGCCCTTCTGGCCTGGGATCCTCCGGGCTGGGGGGCGAACCTTGGGCGCGGTCTGGCGAATTCGCTTCAGATCGCGCTGGGGGCTTACGCGCTTGGCTTGGCTATCGGCACCGGCGGCGCGTTTGGCAAGCTTTACGGTGGTCCCATGACGCGCGACCTGCTGGCGATTTACACCACTGTCGTCCGCGCCGTACCGGAACTGGTGCTGATCCTGATTCTCTATTTCGCGGTCACCGACCTTGTTAATCAGGGTCTTGTGTCCTTCGGCTATGACCGCATCCAGATTTCCGGGGTTGCAGCGGGGATCGCGGTTCTGGGCGTGGTTCAGGGTGCATATTCGGTGGAGGTGATCCGGGGCGCCATTCTTGCGGTGCCTTCCGGACAATTGGAGGCGGCACGCGCCATGGGTATGCCGCCCGGCAAGGCCGCATGGCGCATCACTTTGCCCCTGATGCTGTCGAACGCCATTCCCGGCCTTGCGAATCTGTGGTTGATCGCCACCAAGGATACGGCGCTTCTGGCCATTGTCGGCTTTGCGGAACTGACCTTGCAGACCCGGCAAGCGGCGTCCTCCACCAAGGCGTTTCTGACCTTCTTTCTGGCGGCGGGCTTGCTTTATCTGATGGTTACGCTGGTTTCGACCGCGATTTTTGGTCGGATTGAGAAATGGGCGCGGCGCGGCCAACGCAGCGGGGGGGCCGGTCAATGATTGAGCTCGAAACCCCGACCCGCTTCTGGCAGACCCACCGCATCGTGATGGCGGCGATTGCGGCGGTTGTCGTTTTGGCCTGCATTTTGCTGTTGCGCTGGGATTGGTTGCCCAAATACCTGCCGCTGATCGGCGAAGGCATCTGGCGCACGCTCTGGCTCTTGGTCATCACGTCGTTTCTGGGGTTCTTCATGGCGATCCCGCTGGGTTTGGCGCAGGCGGCCGGCCCGTGGTATCTTGCCATGCCTGCCAAAGTGTTCTGCACTGTCATTCGCGGCACGCCGCTTTTGCTTCAGCTTTGGCTGTTGTATTTCGGGCTTGGCTCGCTCTTTCCGCAGTTCCCCGCGATCCGCCAGTCCGAACTCTGGCCCTATCTGCGCCAAGCTTGGCCCTATGCCATCGTCGCATTGACCTTCTCCTTCGCGGGGTATGAGGGCGAAGTGATGCGTGGCGCGTTCAAAGGCGTTCCCGGTGGGCAACTGGAAGCTGCCCGCGCGATGGGGATGCCCCGTTTCACCATCCTGCGCCGGATATGGTTGCCCTTGGCGATCCAGCGTGCCCTACCGACTTTGGGCGGCGAAACCGTGCTGCAACTCAAGGCGACACCTTTGGTCGCGACGATTACGGTGGTCGATATCTACGCGGTAGCCTCCCGCGTTCGGCAAGATACGTTCATCGTCTATGAGCCGCTTTTGCTGCTTGCCGTCGTCTATATGGTGATCACCGGGGTCATCGTTCTGGCCTTCCGCTGGTTTGAACATCGCGTGCCGTCGCGCGTGGCATAAAGGCGCACCCGCCGCGAAGCGGCGCGGCCCAACCTTGAGGCGACACGGGGGCTTGCCCCCCGTGTCAACGAATGGCGGGAGTTGCCCCTGGCGGGTTCTGCGCGTTGCAGGAAAACGGAACGAATGTGCTGGCCATGCCTTCATTCATCGACAAAATCGTCAGCACATCCACCAGCTTGATTTCCTCCGGCGTGACGGGGCAAATCTCCATCTCCTGATCGCAGCCTCTGTCGAGAAAGCTTTGATGCTCGGTCAGAAATTCAGGCCGGATACCTGTCATATCGTGGGTATCGCGCACCCAATCCCATGCCTCCGAATAAAGTACGCATTTCCGGGCGGTCCAGTCCTGCCCCAAAGCAGCATCCGCTGACAGCAGCGTCATAGCGATCAGCAAAGCGCGTTGAATCAAGTCACAGCATTCCCGGCAACACCTGATCGGGGGGGCGGTGACCATCGGCAAAGGTCTTGATGTTGATGATGACCTTTTCACCCATTTCCGCGCGTCCCTCGACCGTGGCAGACCCCATATGCGGCAGCAGCACGACATTGGGCAATTCGCGCAGACGGGGGTTCACCTCATGCCCATGCTCGAACACGTCCAGACCAGCGCCTGCGATTTCCCCGGCGCGCAAGCCACGGGTCAGCGCGTTTTCGTCAACCACCTCACCGCGCGAGGTGTTCACGATCACCGCAGTCGGCTTCAGCAATTTCAACCGCCGCGCGTTCATCAGATGGAAGGTTGACGGCGTGTGGGGGCAGTTGATCGACACCACATCCATCCGGCTGACCATCTGGTCAAGGCTTTCCCAATAGGTAGCGCCCAACTCCTGCTCGGTCTCAGGGCGCAGGCGTTTGCGGTTGTGGTAATGGATCTGCATGCCAAAGGCCGCAGCGCGCCGCGCCACCGCCTGCCCGATGCGCCCCATTCCCAGAATCCCCAGCCGTCGCCCGCCAATCCGCCCGCCCAGATGCGCCATCGGCGCCCAGCCTTGCCAGTTCCCCGCCTGCATTTCCGCCAACCCTTCGGGGATTTTGCGGGTGACAGCCAGGATCAGCGCCAGCGTCAT
>NZ_JAKDLJ010000035.1 GCF_030452865.1 Pseudorhodobacter sp. | reverse complement strand
CAGCGTCTGAGCGGCGGGTTGGCAAGCAATGGGGGAGGGTTTATGAAGGCCGCCTGCAACTTCGAGAGTCTTCGTCATGGATTTCCGCCCGCTCAAAATCTCCTTCATCTGCGGGCTTTGTCTTGCGGCGTTGCCGCTGGCAGCTAGGGCGCAGGAGGCGGGGCAGACAGTGCAACTCGTGCAGGTGGCAGCCACCAGCAGCTTGTCGGAGACGTTGAAAATCGCCGATCTGATCGCGGTCATGCGGCTGGAGGGGCTGGATTATGGCGCGCAGATGGAGAAAGACCTCTTTCCCGGTGAGGGCGGCGGGAAGTGGGCGGAAATCATTGACCACATCTATGATCCGGCGCTGATGCAGTCCCGTTTCGATGCTGCCTTTTCGGCGGAACTTGCGGGGGACGATCCGGACCAGGCAGAGATCAAGGCGTTCTTCGGGGCTGAACTCGGCCAGCGGATTCTGGGGCTGGAGGTGGAGGCGCGGCGTTCCCTGATGGACGATGCGGTCAAGGATGCCGCGACTGCGCGGGCCGAGGATATGCAGGCAGATGGCGATCCGCGTTTCGCCGCGCTGGAAGAATTTTCACAGATCAATGACCTTTTGGAAGCGAATATCGCTGGGGCGCTCAACTCCAATCTTGCGTTCTTTCAGGGCATGGCAGAAATCGGCGGGTTGTCGGATGAGATGACTGAGGAGGATATGCTGACCGAGGTTTGGGCGCAGGAACCCTCTGTCCGCACGGAAACGGAAAGCTGGCTTTACCCCTATCTCGCGCTGGCCTATGGCCCGCTGTCGGATACGGAAATGCGGCAATACATTGATTTTTCAAAAACACCTGCGGGACAGAAACTGAACACGGCGCTGTTCGGGGCGTTCGATGTGCTGTTTCGCGACATCTCACGCGATCTGGGCCGGGCAGCAGCGCACCAGATGCAGGGGCAGGATATCTGATCCGGTCGCGCTATGGCGCAATGCGCGCCCTGCGGTGCATCGACCGCATGAAGCCGACAAAGGTGAGCGACCAGACCGCGACTGCGATCCATGAAAATGCCTTTGTCAGCAGGTCGAGCGAAATAAGCTGCAACGCTTGTTCCATCTGGAACGTGCAGACGGCATACATCCCAAGCGGAAACACAGCCCCCCAATAGAGCGGATCATAGCTCAACGGAAAGCGTTTGTAGATGTGCCGCCAGATGCCAAGGATCATCAGCATCGGGATCCACCAGGTTCCGGTGGCCCAGCATAACAGTGTGATACCTTTCAGAAACGGCAGGATGGAATTGAGAAACGGCGCTGTCGCCGCGTTCTGGATCAACAGCGACCCGGCCAGCGTCGAGATTGCCATCGCACCCATGTTGATCCAATAGGGCGGCGTCAGATCACCAGGGTCGAGCCGCGAGAAGGTGAAGCGGTAAAAGATCAGCGTCATCAGCCAGATATAAAGCATGACCCCCCAAAGCCACATCGACACCGCCATGAAATTCAGATCAAGCCGGTGGCTTTGTTCAATCGGGGCCGACAGCAGCGCGGATAGAACCGCGATGGATTGTGTCGCCACCACGGTTAGCAACCACGCGCCCGTGATGCCGCGTTCCAGAGTTGGTTTTTCCTCTTTCACCATGAAAACGGTGAAGATCGTATAGGTCAGCCCGATCCAGAGCAGGATGGCGATGCCCCAGAGAATGAAACCCGTGGTCTTGCTGCCGGTCAGAATCACCGAGGCACTGCCAAGAACGCCGGTGGCCGCGACCATGGTGAAGAACCCCGGCCCGCGTTGATAGTCGATCACATCGGCGATGAATTCTGCACGATAGCGTAGGAACCGCAAAACCGTCAGCACCCAAAGCACGGCGTAGGTCAGCAGCGCGACGGCATACAAAAACCACGCCACCGACCACAAGCCGATCTGATGCACCGCAAGCGCCACGATCCCGGTCGCCATCACCATGCCGAAATAGGCCGGTGACAGCATCGCGAGGTCCGGATGCAGCAGGTGCATTGTCAGGGTCGGTTTGATGGGTGCTTCGGATGACATGCGGCTCCCCATTCATGGGCTCTGTCCGCCCTTTATGAGGTGATCAATGCGGTGTCGCAAGCGGCGCGAACGTGTCAGGGCGATCACAGCCTGCGGCAAAACGCTGCCAGGGCCGATGCGTCACGCCTTGTTGCCGGTCGCGAGAAACGCCTCAAACGCCGCCAACGTGATGCCGGAGACGTGATGCTCTATCCCTTCGGCGTCAAGTTCGGCGGTGTCGGCAGGCACCCCGAGCGCAATCAACAGGTCAACAACGGTGCGGTGACGGGTGCGCACAGCATCGGCGAGCGCAGCCCCGGCTTCGGTCAGAAACACACCCCGATAGGGGCGCGATACCGCCAACCCTTCGCGTTTCAGCCGCGCAACTGCCTTCGTCGCGGTCGGATGGGCCACACCCATGCGACCGGCAATATCGGTGACGCGGGCCTCGCCCATTTCCTCGATCAGGTCGCCGATCATTTCGACGTAATCTTCCAGCACCGCCATCGCCTGCGCCGCACGCGCCTGATTGAAACGCTCTGACTGGGCGCTGGGGTCTTGGCGATCCGCGGGGTCGGTATCGGTCATGGTCCGGCCTTTCAATTCTGTGGATCTGGTAGCAGGCAGGGGCACCGATTGCAAGCCGGGGAACAGATTGCAGCCAAGGCTACACTTGTTCCTGTTCCGGCGGAAATGCATGAAGTCTCGACATGACAAATAAGCCGATTGACTAAAGTGTAGCCTTGGCTTTATTTTACGATCAGATCGGGACGACAACTGAATCGCCCGACGGCAAACTGCGATGGAATATGGGTGAACGGATGACGACTTCGACGGAACGAACGCGCGCAGGGATGGCTGCGGTTCTGGCAGGCCAACGGCGGGGGCCACGCTCCGCGCTGCTATTCGTGGGGCCAGCGGTCATCGCTTCCATCGCCTATATGGACCCAGGAAATTACGCGACCAATATTCAGGCCGGGGCGGGCTATGGCTATAAGCTGTTGTGGGTGGTTCTGGCCGCCAACCTGATTGCGATGCTGTTTCAGGCGCTCTCAGCACGGATCGGAATCGTGACGGGCAAGAACCTGGCCGAACTCTGCCGCGACAACTTCCCCCGGCCCGTGGTCTTTGTGATGTGGGTGATCAGCGAGATTGCCGCAATGGCGACCGATCTGGCCGAATTTCTGGGCGGTGCCATCGGTCTGGCGCTGCTGTTCGGCATGCCGTTGATGTATGGCATGATTGTGACGGCGGTGGTGACCTATGGCATTTTGATCTTCGATTCCAAAGGGTTCCGCCCGATGGAACTGATCATTGGCGCATTCGTCGCGGTGATCGGCATGTGTTTCGTGATTGAGCTGTTCATTGCCCCGGTGGATTGGTCATCTGCCGTGCATGGCCTGTTGACGCCAGACTTGCCGGATGCGGCGGCCTTGACGATTGCGGTCGGGATCATCGGGGCCACCGTGATGCCGCATGCGATTTACCTCCATTCCGGGTTGACCCAAGGCCGCGCCGCAACCCGTGACGATGGCGAAAAACGCCGCGTATTGCGCTTTTCCAACCGTGAGGTCGTGGTTGCTTTGGCGGCGGCGGGTATGGTCAACATGGCAATGGTGATCATGGCCGCAAGCGCCTTCCACGCCGGCAACAGCGACGTGGCAGAGATCGAGACCGCCTATCACATGCTGACCCCGTTGCTGGGCGGGGCGGCGGCGACGTTCTTTCTGATCTCCCTGATCGCTTCGGGGATTTCGTCCTCGGTCGTCGGCACCATGGCGGGACAGATGATCATGCAAGGCTTTTTGCACATCCGTCTGCCGATCTGGTTCCGCCGTCTGGTGACGATGCTTCCGGCCTTTGTCGTGGTGGCAATGGGGGTCAATGCGACCGAGGCGCTGGTGATGTCGCAGGTGGTCCTCAGCATCGCCTTGCCGGTGCCGATGATCGCACTGATCATCTTCGCCGGCCGCCGCGCGATCATGGGCGAATTCGTCACCGGCCCGCTGGTGCGCGTGCTGGCGATCATCGGCGCCTTGCTGGTGTTGTCGCTGAACTTCGTGCTGCTGGCGCAGGTGTTCGGAGTGCCGGTGCCGGGGTTGGGGTAGCACCCGCTTCACGCGCGATTGTCGTTGCTTTTGGTTGGCAAGTTCAGCAAGATTACCGTTATCCTGATATTCCGCCTGCGGGCGAAATCGCAAAAGTGGAGCATTTCATGACCAAACGGATTTTGATCGCCGCCGCCCTTACTGTTGGCATGGCCATGCCTGTCGCCGCTGACCCTTCTGTGGGGCTTGGCCTCAGCATTGCCTTTGGCAATGGCAGGACTGAAGCCGGGGTGGGCATAAGATTGTTTTCAACCGATCGGCGCGACCATGCGGCTGCAAGCCTCGGGCTGGATTACATGTTCAGTTCAAGCCGCATCCGCCCTACGGTCGGCGCGGCCTATTTGGGCCGCAACAGCTATATCGGGCGGATATGGGCTTTAGCCTGAATGGCGGCGGGCTTGATTTCGGCCTCAGCGCAGGCGGCGTGAAGACGAAAAAACGCGCCGCCCCTGCCGCTGCGCCCGCAGTTGTCGTCCCGCCTCGCGCGTGAAGCCTCGGCTTTGAAGGTGGCCGAAGATGTGATCCGGTCTGATTTGTCGGGCCGTAGCGCAGCGGGGCAATTCCCGTTTCTCGTTATTGCGGTTTCGGCAAGCAAAAAGGCATCTTTGCTTGCTTGACACCCGCCGCGACTTCCCCGATAAGCGGGCATCTCGGACAGGTGTTTCGCTTGGCCGGGTTTTTATATTGTCACGTCCCATATCGGGGCGCGCCGTCCGAGGTAGCGAAAAACGCCGGGGTAAAGCCGGGGCCAGAGGACGCGGAGAAATGAAAAGGAAAGACCCATGTTCGCGGTCCTCAAGACAGGCGGCAAGCAATACAAGGTTCAAGCGGGGGATATCCTGCGCGTGGAAAAACTTGATTGCGCGGCTGGTGACAAGATCCAGTTCAATGAAATTCTGATGGTTGGTGGTGAAAAGCTGACCGTTGGCGCGCCGCTGGTGGCGGGTGCAGCCGTTCAGGCCGAAGTGATCGAACAGATCAAAGGCCCGAAAGTCATCCACTATGTAAAGCGCCGCCGGAAACACTCCAGCCAGCGCACCAAAGGTCACCGCCAGCATCTGACGCTGCTGCGTGTGACCGATGTTCTGGCCTCGGGTGCTGACAAGTCCGACGTGAAGGCTGCCACCGGCACCGCCGATGCCCGCCGCGCCGCACATAACAACGCCGAAGCTGCCCCGGCAGCAAAGGCTCCTGCAAAGGCGAAAGCTGCTGCGAAACCCAAAGCGGCAAAAGCCGCCGCGCCGAAGGAGTAACACCCCATGGCACATAAAAAAGCAGGTGGTTCAACCCGCAACGGCCGCGATTCCGCAGGCCGTCGTCTGGGCGTGAAGCTCTATGGTGGCCAAGCCGCCGCCCCTGGTAACATCATCATGCGCCAACGCGGCACCAAGATGTATCCGGGCGCGGGTGTTGGGATGGGATCTGACCATACCATCTTTGCGACCGTTGAGGGTGTTGTGACCTTCAAAAAGGGTCTCAAAGGCCGCACGTTTATTTCGGTTCTCCCGGTGGCGGAGGCCGCTGAGTAAGCCGAACCGTTACACGCCAATGTAACAAGGGGATCGGCTGCAAGGCCGGTCCCCTTGCCATTTCCGGGCGGTGCGCTTGTGTGGAGGCGGGCGTGCAACTTGATTGTTTTCCGGGGGATAACCCCCATGTGCTTTCGGAGGAGGGCGCCATGACCATTCAGAATTTTCACCATCAGGATATAATCGCGTCAGAACGGATGGTTCTGCGCCCGGTGCGGTTGTCCGATACCGGCCTTTTCGCGATGTACACCGGCGACCCCCGCGTCGCCGAGGCCACCAGTTCCATTCCCCACCCCTTGCCCCCCGGCGCGACCGAAGCCTATGTCGCACGCACGATGGCACCGGATGCGGTGGAACGGGCCTGGGTCATGGATGGCACCGGGATCGGGTTGCCGGAGGTGATGGGGGTCATTTCCCTCAAGCAGATCGACCGCGATCAGGCCGAAATCGGCTATTGGGTGGCACCCGCATTCTGGAATACCGGCTACGCTTCAGAGGCGGTTCATGCCCTGATGGCCGCCAACCCGTTACAGAACAAAGCCATTTTCGCGCAAGTGTTTCAGGATAACCCCGGTTCGGCACGGGTTCTGACGAATTGCGGCTTCGCCTATCTCGGCGATGCGGAAAGTTTCAGTGTTGCGCGCAATGCACGGGTGCCGACATGGACTTACTTGCGGAAAATGGTTTGAAGCGTCAGATCCGATGATGCCGGGACCGACGCGCGGCCTATGTTGCGCGGCCGGTGTCGCCATGGCTTGAGGTGCCGCCCGCGATCCTGTATCGCATCGCTTTGACCCAATCCCGAAGGCCCGCGCCATGAAATTCCTCGATCTTTGCAAAGTCTATATCCGCTCCGGCGGGGGTGGGTCGGGCTGCGTTTCGTTCCGGCGCGAAAAATTCATCGAATTCGGTGGCCCGGATGGCGGCGACGGCGGCAACGGCGGTTCGGTCTGGGTGGAGGCGGTAGACGGGTTGAATACGCTGATCGACTTTCGCTATCAACAGCATTTCTTTGCCAAATCCGGCCAGCCCGGCATGGGCAGCCAACGCACCGGCAAGACCGGCGCGGATATCATCTTGCGGGTGCCGGTGGGAACCGAAATCCTCGATGAGGATGAAGAAACCATTCTCGCCGATCTGACGGCGGTGGGGCAAAAGGTGTTGCTGGCCAAGGGGGGCAATGGTGGCTGGGGCAATTTGCAGTTCAAATCCTCCACCAACCGCGCACCGTCCCGCGCCAATCCAGGCCAGGAAGGGGTGGAGCGCGAGATTTGGCTGCGCCTGAAGCTGATTGCTGATGCCGGGCTGGTCGGCCTGCCCAATGCCGGAAAGTCGACCTTTCTGGCGAGCGTCTCCAACGCCCGCCCCAAGATCGCGGATTACCCCTTCACGACGCTGGTGCCGAACCTTGGCGTTGTCGGCATTGACGGCCATGAATTCGTAATGGCCGATATTCCGGGGCTGATCGAAGGTGCATCCGAAGGACGCGGGCTTGGTGTGCAATTTCTCGCTCATGTGGAGCGTTGCGCCGTGCTGCTGCATCTGGTTGATGGAACGTCTGAAACCGTGGCCGAAGACTACCAAACGATTATCACGGAGCTGGAAGCCTATGCCGAGGAATTGGGTGACAAGCCCCGGATCACAGCCTTGACGAAAATCGACGCGCTTGATGCCGATACGCTCGCTGAACGGTTGGCGGAATTGCGCGAAGTCGCCGGCGAGGTTTATGCGATTTCGGGTGTCTCGAACCAAGGCTTGCCCGAGGTGTTGCGCAGCCTTTACGCCCGCATATTGCAAGGGCGCGTCGTGGAAACGGATGTGGAACCTTGGCAACCCTGATCGCCGCCCCCGGAATTGCGCCCGACATCACCGCCGCCAAACGACTGGTGATCAAGATCGGCTCTGCTCTGCTGGTGGACCGTGCCAGGGGTTTGCGCCACGATTGGCTGGAAGCCCTGGCGCAGGATGTGGCAGAGGCGAAGGCGCGCGGGACGGATGTGGTGATCGTTTCTTCAGGCTCCATCGCCTTGGGGCGCACGGTTTTGCGCCTGCCTGCCGGCGAGTTGGTGCTGGAACACTCACAGGCAGCGGCGGCGGTCGGGCAAATCCGCCTTGCCCGCGCCTATGAGGAGGTGCTGGCCCCGCATGGCATCACCACCGGACAGGTGTTGGTGACGCTGGAAGATACCGAGGACCGGCGGCGTTACCTCAACAGCCGTGCCACGCTGGAAACCTTGCTTGGCCTCGGCGTGGTGCCGATTGTCAATGAAAACGATACTGTCGCCACCGATGAGATCCGCTTTGGTGACAATGACCGGTTAGCGGCACAAATCGCGGTGACAGTGGGGGCCGATCAACTCATCCTGCTGTCGGATGTCGATGGGTTTTATTCCGCCAACCCCAAGCAAGACCCGGCGGCGGTGCGGTTTGACGTGGTGGAGCGGATCACACCTGCAATCGAGGCGATGGCGGGCGACCCGATTTCCGGCTTGTCGAAAGGCGGGATGAAGACGAAACTGCTGGCGGCAAAAACTGCCATTGCCGGGGGGTGTGCCATGGCGATCATGGAAGGCTCGCCTTTGCGGCCGTTACAGGCACTAGCGCAAGGGGCGGCGCGGACGTGGTTTGTGCCGCAAGCCGACCCGCAACAAGCGCGCAAACGCTGGATCAACGCGATGAAACCGCGTGGGGAATTGCGGGTGGATGCGGGCGCTGTGGCAGCACTTCTGGCTGGTAAATCGCTGCTGCCCGCAGGGGTCAGGCTGGTTTCGGGAGCCTTTGGCCGTGGCGACCCGGTGGCGATTCTGGGGCCAGCGGGGGAAGCCTTGGGCAAAGGACTGGTGCGCTATACCGCCGCAGAGGCACAAGCAATTGCCGGGCATAAATCCGGTGAGATCGAGGCGATCCTCGGCTATGGTGGTCGCGCCGCGCTGATCCATCGCGATGACATGGTTCTGTGACCTACCTACGAATTTTCTAAGAAAATCCGTAATTTGTACGCTACCGTTTCGTCGGAATATTAAGGGATTGCAGCACCCAGGCTGTCACGTCAGTCATCAGGGTTTGATTGGCCAGATTGAACCCGGCGACAAGATCTAGCGTCTGGGTGGAGCCGACGGCTGCTGTCGCGATGAAGCTGCGCGACGACAGGATCGCGGCGTCATCTTCTCGCACCAGCCGCGCGGTCAGCCTCAGGCGGATATTGGCGCTTTTGCCATCGGGTGCCGCCTCTGCCTGAAAATCGGTCAGGTCGGTGACAATCGCGTAATCGCCCGAAGCCCCGAGCGGGCGCCGGCCGACATAGCGAAACGCGTTGCTGTCCTCCAGGCTGCGCACCAGCAGGGTTTGCACCATGGTCGGGGTTTCCTCCGCCCATTTGACATCCGGCAGATAGGCGGCCTGCAACGGGTTCGGGCGGATCAGGATGCGGTCCGTGTTCAGCGCGCCCGGTGCTGTCGGCAGTTCTACCACCAGTTGCCGCGCACTGGCGCGCCCCCGCGCCTGTGGGCCGTTCAGCGGCGCTTGCAGATCATAGGCATCGAGTGGCGTGGCCGCCCCGCCCAAAGCCGACAGTGCGGCGCAACCGGGCAGCAGAGCGGCCAATGACAGCGCAAAAAGGGCGGATCGGAACATGGCATGTCTTTCCTGAAAGGCTCAGCGGCGATAAACGGGCGTGTCGCCGCCAAGGAAGAAGCGGGCGGGATCGCGTTGGATCTGCTTGGTCAATTGCTCAAGGTTGTTGATCAGATCCCGCGTTTCCCGCGCCAGTTTGGTGTATTGCGGCAAGGCGGTGACCGTGAAATCGCGGATCGGCGGGTCAGAGGCGGCGATGACGCGCGAGATACGTTCAAAACTTTCGCGCGCGGCATTGGAGGCGGCTTGCAGATCGGCAGTGACATCGGGGATCGCGTCGGAAACCCCGGCGATGGTTTTGTCCAGATTGGCCAAAGCGCGGCGCAAATCAGCGGTGATGCCGGGGATATCCTCGTTGATCACCCGGTCCGCGCCTTGAAAGGTGTTTTCCGCCGCTGTCAATGTCCGCTCCCCTACCGTCAGCGCCGAATTGATCGCACTCAGCGTCGTGTTGGCGCGGGTGAAACTGTCGCTGACGGTGGCAAGCGTGGTGTTCGCCTGATCCATCAGCCCATCCGCCTTGCCGCTCGCCGAGGTCAGAGCCGTGCTGATATCGGCGACGGCCTTGTTGGCATTGGCGGTCGCCTGCCGGATATCTGCAACCATTGCGGGCAAGTCGTTCTGTGCCGCTTTGGAAATCGGGGCGAGGGCGGTACGTGCCTCTGCCACCAATGCCGCGCCATCGTTCAGGATCAGGTTGTCAAAATCGACCGATGCCTTGTCCATGGTTTCCAGCGTCGTGTTCAATTGCACGATCATCTCATCGGTCGCCGCAATCGTCGCTTTCACCTCGTCCAGCCGCGCGGTTGCGGCGACGCCGCTTTTCTGGAATTCGGCCAGCATGTCACGCGCCTGATTGCCCAGTATCGTGACCTGATCCCGCGTTTCCACCAACCCTTCGTTGAGCTGTTTTGTCACCTGCGCAAGATCCCCGTCGATATAGCTTTCCGCCTTGCTCAGCGTGACCGTCGCCTGATCCAGGGTTCTGGTGCCGGTTTCCATCGTTTTCTGGGTTTTGTTGGACAGTGCGGTGATCGACAGCAGCGTGTCATCAGCAGTTTCAAACAGCTTTTCCGCCTTGGAAGTGACGCCTTTCAGCATGTCATTGAAATGCGAAATTTCGACCGCGAAGGCGGAAATCGAACTGGCGACCACCGAAAAATCATCCAGAGATTGTGCGAAATCCCCCGAGGCGGTTTCAAGGTTCTTCAGGATATTGTCGACGCGACCGACGTTTTCGTCACTGATCAGCCCGTGAAGGTCGCGCGTAACACTCAACACCTCTGCCACCAGCGCCGGGCCATCCTCCGAGAGGCTTTGCAACATTGAACGACCCGGCGTGATAACGGGAATCGCCTCTGTGCTGACCGCGCTCAATAAGGGTTCACTCGGCTCCCCGGCGCTGATCCCGACATAAGAAACGCCTGTAACCCCTTGGGATTCAATGGTTGCAACGGAATCCGCCCGCACCGGGGTTTCCTGCGAAACCTCCAGTCGTACCAAGATCTTGCCATCCCCATCGGGTGAAAGCCTGACCTCCACCACTTGCCCCACCGGCAGGCCTGCAAAGCGCACATCCGAGGCGCGCGTCAGGCCGGAAACGGAGTCGAAATGCACATCATAGTAAGCGAATTGCTTGTCGAGTTCCAACTTGCTGAACCACAAAGCAAAACCGAGCATCCCCAGAAACCCGAGAATGGTGAACAGCCCGATTAAAACGTAATTCGCCCGTGTTTCCATGCTATTATGCGTCTTTCTTCATCTGCGTTTCCGCTGTCGCGGCACGGGCGCGCGGCCCGTGAAAATAGTCATGCACCCAAGGATGATCGACTGCCAGCATCTCCGTCATTGTGCCTGTCACCAGCACCTTCCTTTCCGCCAGAACCGCAATGCGGTCACAGGTCGCATGCAGCGTATCAAGATCATGCGTGACGAGAAAGACCGTCAACCCCATCGTGCGGGAAAGTTGCCGGATCAGCGTGTCAAAGGCGGCTGCTCCAATCGGGTCAAGCCCGGCAGTCGGCTCATCGAGAAACACGATCTCCGGGTCGAGCGCCAGCGAACGCGCAAAGCCTGCGCGTTTGCGCATGCCACCCGAAAGCTCCGACGGGAATTTGTCACCGGCATTGTAGGGCAGGCCGGAAAGTGAGATTTTCAGATCGGCGATCTGGTGGCGCAGCTTGGCGTCCAACCCTTTGACGGCGCGCATCGGCACCTCGATATTTTCGCGCACATTGAGCGATGAAAACAGCGCGCCGTCCTGAAACATCACGCCCCAGCGCCGTTCCAGAACCCTGCGCTCCGCATCGCTCGCGGTGCGGACATGGGTGCCAAGCACCTCAATCTCCCCCGCGCGCGGTGTCTGCAACCCGACGATGGAGCGTAGCAGCACGGATTTGCCGGTGCCGGACCCGCCGACGACGCCAAGGATTTCGCCACGATAAACATCGAGATCGAGGCTTTCATGCAC
This sequence comes from Pseudorhodobacter sp., assembly GCF_030452865.1. Classification (GTDB taxonomy): domain Bacteria; phylum Pseudomonadota; class Alphaproteobacteria; order Rhodobacterales; family Rhodobacteraceae; genus Pseudorhodobacter. The sequence goes on along the minus strand of NZ_JAKDLJ010000035.1, from coordinate 4,304 downwards.
AACATGGCGGCCAAACTGGTTGTGGATGCCACGCAACCGGATCACCACTTCGCGCGCGGCGGCTTCGGTCATACCCCGACCTCCGCGAAAAAGATCGAGAACACCGCGTCAACCACGATCACCGCGAAAATGGCCGTCACCACCGAGGCGGAGGTTTGCCGCCCGAGGCTTTCGGCATTGTTGCCGACCTGCATTCCCGCATGACAGCCGACCACGCCGATGATGAGTGCGAAGAAAGGCGCCTTGATCATGCCGACCAGCAGATGCCAGATATCGGTCTCCACCAACCGCGCCATGAACATGCCGGGGGAGATTCCTAGCGTTATCCATGACATGAGGCCGCCGCCGAACAGGCCGCACAGATTGGCGATCAGCCCCAGGATCGGCAGCATCAGCAGCAGCGCCAGAATTCGCGGCACAAACAGCGCCGTCGCCGGGTCAATGCTGAGTGTGCGCATCGCGTCAATTTCCTCGCGCATTTTCATCGAGCCGATGGCAGCGGTGAAGGCCGAAGCCGTGCGCCCGGCAACCACAATCGCGGTCAGCAGAATACCGAGTTCGCGCAGGATCGACACCGCGATCAGATCGACGACGAACACCTCCGCCCCGAACTGCTGCAATTGCACCGCACCCTGAAAGGCGAGCACGACCCCGATCAGAAACGCCATCAGCGCCACGATCGGCACTGCCTTGACGCCCACCTCGTGACAGTGATGCACCAACGCGGTCAGCCGAAATTCGCCGGGGTGCCGGAGCGATCCTGCCCAACGCGCCAGAAACAGGCCGAAAAACCCGGTCAGCTCCATCAGGAATTTGCCAAAACCGGCGGTCGTGCGGCCAACAGCTTCGATGCGGTCGACAAGGGTTTTGCGGCTGGAAGCGTCAATATCCGGCACAGGCATCGCCGCGCGCACGGTTTGCAGCAACCCGCAAGCGTTTTCACTTGCGCCAATCACGCTGAAGTCCTGCCCGTTGGCTTTCGCGTGGGTTTCACTGCGGACAATCGCCCAGGCAGCACTGGTATCGAGCCGCGTCACATCGGTCAGATCCACACGCACGGCAACCTTCGCCGCCCGCAACTGCGCCACCAGATCGCTCAGATCGGACAGCGAAAACCTGCCGCGCAGCGTGATATGCGTGGCGTCCTCGGTTTGGCTGGTTGTAACGCTGGCCGCGTTTGGTGAATCGGGCATGATCGGGAAATATCTGAACCTGTGGGGGTTTCGGGCATCGTGGCCTGTCCCTGTCCCGGTGTAAAGCCGTGCAGATTGCGTGGCCCGCGAAATGAGTCTAATCGGGAAGCGGAGATACAGAAAGGTTGACCATGACCAGCGCCGATTTGGCCCGGATGATGACCGGAATCGGGCAGGCCGCCCGCGCCGCCGCCGCAGAATTGGCCTGCGCCACCGCAGAGCGGAAATACGCCGCCCTGATCGGTGCGGCCGGTTCGGTTTGGGACGCGCGCGAAAGCATCTTGGTCGCCAATGAAAAAGATGTGGCATACGGCACTGAAAAGGGTCTGTCGGCGGCGATGATCGACCGGTTGCGTCTGGACGAAGCCCGGATCAGGGGTATCGTTGACGGCTTGCGCACGGTGGCCGAACAGCGCGATCCGGTGGGCGAGGTGATCAGCGAATGGGACCGGCCCAGTGGATTGCATATCCAGCGCGTACGCACGCCTTTGGGCGTTGTCGGTGTGATTTATGAAAGCCGCCCGAATGTGACGGCGGATGCCGGGGCGCTATGCCTGAAAGCCGGGAACGCCGTGATCCTGCGCGGCGGGTCGGAAAGTTTCCATTCCTCCGCAGCCCTTCACGCCTGTCTGGTGAAGGGGGTGCAACAGGCCGGTCTGCCCGCCACCGCGATTCAGCTTGTGCCGACCCGCGACCGCGAGATGGTGGCGCAGATGTTGCGCGCGGTGGACTATATCGACGTGATCGTTCCGCGCGGCGGCAAAGGGCTGGTCGGTCTGGTACAGGCCGAGGCGCGGGTGCCGGTTTTTGCCCATCTCGAAGGGGTCTGCCACATCTATGCCGATGGCGATGCCGATCTGGAAAAGGCCCGCCGCGTCGTGGTCAATGCCAAAGCCCGCCGCCCCGGCATTTGCGGCGCTGCCGAATGTCTTTTGATCGACCGCGCCTTTTGGGCCAAGCACGGGTCCGTGCTGATCAAGGATCTGCAAGCCGCAGGCGTGGAAGTGCGCGGCGCGGATGAACTGGCAGAGCTGCCGGGGGTGGTCGCGGCTACGGCGGATGATTTTGGCCATGAGTTTCTCGACATGATCATTGCCGCGCGTCTGGTCGATGGCGTTGACGGCGCGATTGCGCATATCCGCGCCCACGGCTCCAACCACACCGAATGTGTGTTGACCGAGAATGACGCCGTGGCCGCCCGCTTCTTCCAACGGTTGGATTCCGCGATTCTGATGCGCAACGCCTCCACCCAATTCGCCGATGGTGGCGAGTTTGGCATGGGCGGCGAGATCGGCATTGCGACCGGAAAACTGCATGCGCGCGGCCCGGTGGGGGCAGAGCAACTGACCTCATTCAAGTATCTGGTGACAGGGGATGGCACCTGCCGGTCGTAGCGACCGGTGCGAAGGTTGTTTTTTGGGTGTTTTGCGGAGAATCTTATACTTCGCGCGCCCGATATTCTGCTTGACGGAGAAAGGCCTGTCTCGCGCGTAATCTCGGGCGTCTTTGTTGTCTTCAGGCTCATTGATGTTCAAAGCCACACCAAGACAGTCGCGGCAACGGCAACGGCAACGGCCGGAGAGGCCGACTTTCAGGTCTCTGTCGTCGCGCTCTTGCCACCGGTGAGGGGGATCAGAAAACAGCATGAGCGGACTGTTTTCGGGCAGATCAGAAATTGACCGAGAAGCGGCGGGTAACGCCGATGCGCAGGCTCAGGTTATTGTCCTTGCCCTGTGCCACGATGGGGGAGGATTTTGCGTCGCCTAGGTATTTGTCCCACCGTACCGCGCCGTCGACGCCCCATTTGTCATCAATCGCATAGGTCATGCCAAGTTCCAACCCGGCGCTGATCGCGCCGCCTTTGGCTTTATGGGCGGCAAATGTACTGCCGGGCGCCGCCGTGACGCCGAAATAGGTGTTGGCATATTTATGCGAGCCGCCGAACAGGCGCGGGCCGAAGCGGACGGTCAGTTGTTCGGTCGGGTGCAGCACAGCATTGGCGCCAAGTTCACCGACCCAGGCGTGGTGGCCGATCACACCGTAGCGGACATCTGCGAATGCCTCAAAATAGCGCTGGTTGTAGCCCAGGCCAAGCCCGATTTCGGCGGCGGCTTTGACATCGTTCAACCCGGTCAGTTCCGGCGAATCCTTGGCGGACCGCTTGCCGATATAGCGGAATGAACCGCGTGGCACGAAGCCATAGGATTCTGCATTCGGATCGGTGGACCCCAAGGCACGACCGCCGGGAAGGCGCAGGTATTCAAGGCTGAACGAGAAATCCGGTCCGGCCTTGAGGTCTTTCGCGCCAAAATATTCCGGGGCAGCGCCGACGCCGCCGCGCAGTTTGAAGATCAACGCGGGGCGGGGCGCAGCATAGGGCGCTGGTATCGCGACAGCGGCTTCAGTTGCGGCCTGGTCCATACTGCCTGCAAAGCCGGCGAGCGGTGCTGCGGCAAGGGCTGCGGCAAGGAGGGCGCTTTTCATGCTGATAATCCTATTACTGGTGGTCACGATGATTTCGCGCACTTCTAGCGGTGTCCTTAGGGGATTGCACGGTAAAGATGAAATCACGAATTGTCGCAGGACCGACATGTAACAGCAACATCCCAAGACTGGCTGCGTCACCTGATCGCGCAGCGACAACGGGGACTTGAAGCGGCGTCGGGAGCGCCCTAGTGTCCGCGCGCAAGTCAAGTGGAGAAGCGTCATGGCGCAAAAACGCAGTATATTTGAGGATGTTGGCGCAGCGGCGAAGCCCGTGGGACCTCAAGGCGGCATGATCGCGCGCGGCGACCTTGGTGCGCGTGGGGCGGTTCGGGTCTGGCTGATGCTGCTTTTCGCCTTGGTCATGGCGATGATTATCGTCGGCGGATTGACGCGCCTGACCGACAGCGGTTTGTCGATCACCGAATGGAAACCCGTCACCGGTGCGTTGCCGCCGATGGATGCAGCGGCCTGGGCGGCGGAATTCACCAAATATCAGGCCAGCCCGCAATTTCAGTTGCAAAACAGCCAGATGGACCTTGCCGCGTTCAAGTCGATCTATTGGTGGGAATGGGGCCATCGGCAACTTGGTCGGGGGATTGGCCTTGTCTGGGCAGTGGGGTTTTT
>NZ_JAKDLJ010000351.1 GCF_030452865.1 Pseudorhodobacter sp. | reverse complement strand
CCACAACGACGACTTCTGCCGATGTCATGGTCTTTGGCTTTCGCTAACGAATGTTGGATAGAAACGCTTGGGTTTCGGGATGCTGCGGTGCGTTGAAAAACTGATCCGGCGGTGCAATCTCGGCCATGATGCCCTTGTGGAAAAAAGCAACGCGGTCGGAAACATCGCGCGCAAAGCTCATCTCATGGGTGACGCAGATCATGGTCATGCCTTTGTCCGCCAGCATTTTCAGCGTGTCCAGCACCTCACCCACAAGTTGCGGGTCAAGTGCGGAGGTCACTTCATCAAACAGCATATAGCTGGGTGACATCGCAAGCGCCCGCGCAATCGACATCCGCTGTTGCTGCCCACCCGACAGACGGCCGGGATACACGCCCGCCTTTTCACCAAGGCCCACCGCCTCCAACTGCTTGACAGCAATTTCCTCCGCCTCGGGCTTGCCCATCCCCAGCACCTTGCGCGGGGCGAGGGTGACGTTTTCCAACACTGTCAAATGCGGAAAAGCGTTGAACTGCTGGAACACGATGCCGATTTTGCGACGCAATTTGTTGAGATCGGTGGATTTGGCGTGAACCTCGGTGCCATCCACAAGGATCTTGCCGGAATTAATCGGTTCCAACCCGTTGATACAGGTCAAAAGCGTGGATTTGCCGGAGCCTGAACCGCCAATGACGGACAACACCTCACCCTTGTCGACCGTCAGGTTGATGCCTTTGAGCACCTCCAACGCGCCGAAGGATTTGTAAACGTCTTTTATCTCAATCATTGGACCACCGTTTTTCCAGATACCCCCCCAAACGGGCGATTGGGAAGCTGATGACGAAGTAGAACAACCCGCCGATCGTCAGCAGGAACAGCGGTTCTTGCAGGCGGGTGATCAATATCTGCGTCGATTTCAAAAGTTCGGTCACCTGCACCACGTAGACCAGTGCGGAGTCTTTCATCACGCCCAACGCCAAGCCAATCCACGACGGTAAGGCGACACGGGTTGCAAGGGGGCCGACGATATAGCGCATGTCCTGCAACCAGGTCAGACCAAGCGAGCGCGACGCGCGGCGGGTGGTGAACGGCACCGCCTCAATCCCGCCCCGCACGATTTCAGAGCAATAAGCGGCGGTGTAGAAGGTCAACACCCCGCACGCGACCGTGAAGCCCGATATTTGCAGGCGCAGAACGATGCCCAGAAACGCATTGACCAGCACAAGCTGGATCAGCAGCGGAATCGAGCGGAAAATATCCAGCACAAAGGTCACCGGCGCGCCCCACCAAGGGCCGACCTGATAGCGCAGCACCCCGAAAAAGATGCCGAAAATGGTGCCGAGAAAGACCGATATGACCGTGACGAGGATGGTCATCCACGCGCCTTGCGCGAGGAAAATCACATCAGCCCAAGACATTGACGTATGAAACATCTGCTCCCCCCTCAATACCGAAAGAGGCGGGCTGCGATCAGCCGGGCGCCAAAGTTGATGATCTTGACGATGATGTAGAAAATCACCGCTGCAATCGCGAACAGCTCAAACGTGCGGAAGGTCAGCGCGTTCAAATCCTGCGTCACACCGTAAAGGTCGTAGTTCATGCCCACCGTCACCCCGAGCGAAGTCATCAGCACCGCCCAAACCATCTGGTTCGACATCGGCAAGAAAGATATCCGCAGCATTTGCGGCAAGATGACATTGTTGAATGCCATGATCGCCGGCATCCCCAAAGATCGGGCCGCGCGGGTTTGGGTGTCAGGGATCGCTTTCAGCGCGCCGCGGAAGTTTTCCGCCAGATAGCCCGCATTGTTGAAGGTGATGCCGATCAGGAGCGAGGTGAACGGGCTGAAATGGATACCGAAACTGGCAACGCCGAAATGCGCCATATAGATCTGGAACAATGCGGGCGTGTTGCGGGCAATCTCGACCCAGGTAACCGCGATCCCGTTCAGAAATTTATTACCGGACAGCCGGAACCCGGTCAACGTGATGGCAAAGATGATGCCGAGCACCATCGACAGAATGGCCACTTCCATCGTGACCACTGCGCCTTCAAGCATCTGCGGAAGTCGGGCGAGCGCCTGATTCCATTGGAAGGTATAGGAGAACATCGCCACCTCTTTTCAGCCAGAGCAGAAAGGGCGCGTGGGATGTTCCACGCGCCCCGGTATCGGCGAAAGATCAGCGATAGACGCCGGAAATCGACAGGTCTGCGGGTTTGCCTTCGCCCACCCACTTTTTGTACAGTTCTGCATAGCGCCCGGTGCGGACCTGCTGGTTCACGAACAGGTTGAGGTAATTGATCAACCCGTATTCCTGACGCATCGTGAACAGACCTACATAATCCGGAACCATCGGTGCCTTGTCGACAATGGCGATGCCGGGGAACTTGCCCGATTTCACATTGGCTTCGGCCACTTCAACCGTTGATACCGTCGCTTCAATCTGGCCTTGGCTCAGTGCAAGGAAAACATCGGCTTGGGTCTGGTACGGACGGAATTCGCCGGTGCCCCATTCCTTGATCTTGCCTTCCATCCAGATCGCTTCATAGGTGCCAGCGGTGGCGCCCACGGTCTTGCCCTTCATGTCTTCCCAGGTTTTCATCCCGGCCTTGTCATTGCCGACAACGGCATTTTCAAAGGCATAGTATGGGATAGAGAAGCCAACGGTTTTCGCCCGCTCCAGCGTGTCGGAAGTGGAGGCGACGCCCACGTCAACCCGGCCACCCATCAGGGCAGGAATACGCTCGGGGAATGGGGTTTCGACGATTTCGGCTTTTACGCCGAGGGCTTTGGCAAGGTCGTTGCAATAATCAACGTCAAACCCTTCGGGGTTGTTGTTGGCATCGCGCATCCCCATCGGCGGGAAATCCAGCACAACGGCGCAACGCAATGTGCCCGAGGCAATAATATCGTCAAGCATATCGGCGCTTGCGGTGTTGGCGGTGACAGCAAAGCAGGTTGCGGCAAACAGGCCGCCCAGCAGAACGGATTTCTTCATTCGTGTCTCTCCCTTGGTTTTTTGGTCGTTTTTGATTCGTTGATGGTTCGACTATGTGACTCGGACGCATGCGGCGCAAGACAGAATAATTTGAATATACAACAAGTATATTCGCACCATACCCACCGGGATCGGGCGGAGGATTCAACCTCCGACCCGGTATTCACACCGAACGCGCGCCGCCGAGGATAAAGGCTTTGGCCCCGAAGTCAAACCTCGGGCAACAATTCCGCAGGCATGTTCTGGTAAGCGACGGGCCGCAGAAAGCGGCGGATCGACAAGGTGCCGACGCTGGTTGCCCCGAAATTGGTGCTGGCAGGATAAGGACCGCCATGCACCTGAGCATCCTCAACTTCCACCCCGGTCGGAAAGCCGTTGACCAACACGCGGCCTGCCTTGCGCTCCAACACCGGGCGCAAGCTGCGCGCGGCCTCCAGATCACCGGCGTCCATATGCAGCGTCGCTGTCAATTGCCCGGCAAAGCCCTTGGCAATGTCGCGCATCTCATCGACCGAACCGACCCGGATAATCAGGCCAAGCGGGCCGAACACTTCCTCAGCCAGATCGTGATTTGCGGCAAACGCAGCCCCGGTAGTCTCATAGAGATTAGGGCTCGCCTTGCGGCCTTCGCTGGTCGCGGCAAGCACAGGTTTGACGCCGGTAGCGCCGGAAAAGCGCGTCTCGCCCTGATGATAGGCAGCGGCGATGCCGGGCGTCAGCATGGTTTGCGGTGCGACCTGTTCCAACGCGGTTTTGGCGGCTGTGGTGAAACGATCAGCGTCGGGGCCGTCAATCACCACCGCGATGCCGGGATTGGTGCAGAACTG